>DATLQY010000909.1:0-10117 GCA_035534975.1 Pirellulales bacterium | reverse complement strand
CGGGGCCAAAGTTCGGCTACGGCAGATTAGCATCCCCGAGCGCAACCTGGACGCGTTCATTGAGGGCCTACGCACCGGCGCCCCGGGCGGCGCTTTCCAACGTGTCCGCGCCAAGCTCCCCGGCGTTCCCGACGAGATCGTCGCCGACGCCGAGGGGCGCTGTACGCTGAGCGGACTCGGCGCAGAGCGGCTCGTCGAGTTGGCGGTCGAAGCGCCCGGCATCGAATGGGCGTCCATCCGAGTCATGACGCGCGAGTGCGAGCCGGTCGTCAGGGCGCCCGGGGCGCAGATGTCGCCATTGCCTGATCGTGCCTATGGTGCGACGTTCGACTACCTCGCGGCTCCAGCGCGGCCCATCGTCGGCACGGTGCGCGACCATGAGACCGGCGAACCGGTCGTGGGCGCGAAGGTGCGTGGAAGGAACATGAATTTCTCGAAGACCGACGAGGAGGGACGCTTCGCGTTGCTCGGAGAGCCCAAGGTCAAGCGGCACTTCGTTGAAGTCATACCGGGCGGCCTGCCCTATTTCGCCGCAAGCCTGCAAATCGACGACACGCCGGGGTTCGAGCCGCTCACGGTCGAATTCACCCTGCTCCGCGGAATCACGGCGCGGGGGCGCGTGACGGCGCAACCCTCGGGCGCGCCCAACCAGGCGCAAGTCGACTATTATCCGCTGCTTCCCAACGAGCACATCGCCAAGCTTGGCACACTACCCCCGGGCGGCCACGGACGCTCGTCCACGGAGTGCGGGCCCGACGGGGCCTACACCTTGCCCGTGTTGCCCGGTCCTGGCGTGCTCGCGTTCCGGGCCGGTCCCGTAAGCCCCGATTATTACCGGCTCTATTCGAGCGCGCTGATTACCCCGCGAGACCTGGAGGAATTCTTCCACAAGGACGCCGGCCAATTCTTTCGCAAGGGAATGGATCCCGATGACAAGACGCTGCCCGCCTCACCAACGTTGCAGCAATCGATGTACAACCAGCTCGTGCTGATCAATCCGGCCGAAGACGCGCAAGAATTGACGCAAGATGCGACGATCGAGGTCGGGCGCACGGTGGCAGGCCGTGTGGAGGGACCCGACCGCGAGCCACTGGCCGGCGTGCTCGTGCGTGGTCTGGACAACTCGCTATCGAAACCCGAGCGCCTTGAAACGCCCGAGTTCACCGTTTTGGCGTTGAACCCGCGCCGCCGCCGCGTTCTGATTTTCGAGCACCGCGAGCGCCGGCTCGGCTTCCACCTCGACATGGCCGGTGACGAGCCGGGACCGCTGGTGGTCGGCTTGCAGTCTTGCGGCGCGGTCGTCGGCCGCCTGCTCGACGCCGAGGGAGAACCGCTGGCCGGCAGCGTGATTTCGGTCGGGCGGCACCGGATCGCGTCGCCAGAATTCACGGTCAAGACCGACCCCGAGGGACGGTTCCGAGCCGAAGGCCTGGTGCCGGGCCTCAAATACGACTTGTTGCGCGAGCGCGAGCCGGGGATCATGGGAATTCGCTTCGTGGCCGACGGAGTTGCCGTCGCGGCGGGCGAAACCAAGGATCTCGGCGATCGGGCGATCAAGCCGCCTGCCACTCCGCCGCGAAATGAAAAACCCAAGCCGGGCACTGAGCAGCCGGGCCAACTCAAGCCCAACGATGAATCGCAGCCGAAGCCGCCACAGCGCGCCGAGGGTGACAATCCAGGCGCCGCGAACCGCAAGATCGTCGGCACCATCCGCGATCTGGCCACCGGCAAGCCGATCGCGGCCGTGAAAGTCGTGTTCCAAGACCGTCTGGCAGGTGGGTTCCCCGCGCCACTTGGCGGTTCTGCGATCGCCTCTGAGGACGAAACCGACGACCAGGGTCGTTATGAACTGGTCGAGGTCGCCAAAGGCAAGCAGTATTCGGTGATGGTTCTGCCCGAGGGCCTGCCCTACTTCGGCGCCAGCGCGCAGCTCGCCGACGCGCCCGGCACCGGGCCGCTCACGGCCGATTTCGAGTTGCGGAGCGGTATTCCGGCGCAAGGCCGGGTGACCGTGCGACCCACTGGCGAGCCCAACCAGGCGCGAGTCGAGTACTTCCCGCTCAAGCCCAACGTCCACGTCGGTGGGTTGGGGCCGTTCGAACGCGAACAGCCTTGGGCGTCGGCGACTTGCCGGGCCGACGGAAGTTATTCGGTTCCCGTGTTGCCCGGCCCCGGCGTGCTCGCATTTCGCGCCGCTCCCTTGGGCCAGGACGACCGGCCGTTTTACGCCCAAGCCTTCGTTACGCCCCAAGACCTGGTGGATTTCTTCCACCTCGACGCCGACAAGTTCTACTACGAATGGCACTCCAGCGGCGTAAACCAGACTCTGCCGGTGGCGAGTGAACGCTCAGGTAACTGGGCGGAATTACTGCAGACGCGATACCATCAGCTCGTGCTGATCAACCCGGGGCGGGATGCCGAGTCGCTCACGCAGGACGCGACCTTCGAGGTGGGACGGACGATCGCCGGCAGCGTACAGGGCCCCGACGGCGAGCCGTTGGCCGGCGCGACGGTGATCGGGCTGGACGATGTCCGTGTACACCAGACGGAACTTGCCACGCCGAAGTTCACGGTTTTGGCGATCCACCCGCGACGCACCCGGAATCTCGTTTTTACGCACCGCGGTCGCAACCTGGGCACGCAGCGGATCGTCGAAGGTGACGAACCCGGTCCTTTGATCGTGCGGCTCGGGCCGTGCGGCTCGGTCGTCGGACGGTTGATCGACCCCGCCGGCCAACCGCTGGCCAAGACGCCGGTGGCACTCGCGGTGACCACCCGGCCCACCGTCATGACCGACGACGAGGGCAAATTCCGAATTGATGGCCTCGTGCCCGGCCGTCAGTACTCGCTGCTCGACGGCCATCAAGTTGTCGGAGAGCGATTCATGGTCGCGGCGGGCGAGACCAAGGAGGTGGGCGATCTCAAGGCCGAGGCCCGCGCGCCGCCGGTGACCCGCGAACCGCTCATGGTGCGCGGGCGTGTGCTCGATCTTGAGGGCCGCCCGGCGGTGGGCGCCAAGGTGCGAGCGGGAACGGTACACGTGCCTGTCGCCGCCGACGGCGGCTCGCTCGACCATTGGCTGGCGGCGGTTCGCGACGCGAAAGACTTCCAGGACTTCAATCGGGCACACATCGAACACCTGAGCCGACAAATCCCCAGGCCCCACTCGATTGACAGCGAATTGTTGAGGTACCCGTTCGTCACGGACGGCGACGGCCGCTTCGAGTTCGACGCGGGGGGCGCCGAACGCGTGCTGAACCTGATCATCGAAGGAAACGGGTTGGCGTCGACCTATTGCCAGGTGATGACCCGTCCGGGCGCGCCGATCCATGTGCCCGCGCACTCGCGGGACGATGCATCGATGTACTTGAACCCACTCGACGATGTCATCGACTACGGCGCGACGTTCGAGCACGTGGCGACGCCGGGCTGCCGGATCGAGGGCGTCGTCCGCGATCGGGCCACCGGCGAGCCGGTGGCGGGCGTGACGGTTCGGGCCGAGCGGCGCAACGAGCTGGACGGCGCGTTGGGCCGTTTCCGCTCGACCACCGATACTTTGGGCCGCTATCAATTGTTCGGCGTGCCGACGCGCGTCAAGCCGACGCCCATGATCGCCGTATCTGGTCCCGAAGTGCCGTACCTGGCGGCCACGCTCGAGGCCGACTTGGAACACGCCCGCGACGTCGTCAAGCTCGACTTCGCGATGGCGCGTGGCGTTTGGGTCGAGGGCCGCGTGACCGACAAGGAAACGGGAGAAGGCGTGCAGGCCGACGTCATGTATTTCGTCTGGGCCGACGACCCGCTCGTGCAAGAGAAGGGCCGGAGTCTTGGGCAAGACGCGTTTCAGGTCAAGACGACGAAAGACGGCGCGTACCGGGTGCTCGCGTTCCCGGGCCGCGGCGTGATCGCGGTCCGGGCGAATCCCCGGAACGCGTTCGGCATCGGCTCCGCGGCGATCGAGGGTCGCAAAAACTTCGATGGCTCGTTCTCGACGAACCCAAGTAACTTGCGTCCGGACGAATTCAACGCGCTGGCGGCGATTGAACCGACCGCAGGCGCCGAAAGCGTCCATTGCGACGTTCAGGTCGACCCCGGCCTGCGCCGGACCGGCACCGTCGTCGATTCCGACGGCCAACCGTTGGAGGGCGCCCAATGGCGCCGGGGCCTGATGCCCTCCTCCGATGGCAGCACGACGCTCGAGGGCCCGCAGTTCACGGTCGAACATCTCGCCCCGGGCGAGACAAGAATGCTATTGTTCGAGCACCAAGCCCGCCGCTTGATCGTCCTGGCCAAAATCGCGGCGGAGGGCGACGACCCGCTGGTCGTCGCGCTCGGGCCCTGGGCGACGGTCAGCGGCCGCGTCGTTGGTGAAGATGGCGAGCCGCGCACTGACGTGCAGGTGGTGGCCTTGGAACCTCCGATCCCGCAAGTCAAGGTAAGCCAGGACGGGCGTTTCACGATCGAACGGCTGATTCCGGGCGTAAAGTACCAGTTCCGCCCTTCGGTCAGGAACAGACAGGCCTCCCTCCCTCTGGCGCGCGACGTGGTGCTCAAGCCCGGCGAGACGCGGGACCTTGGCGACGTCGTGATGAAATCGCAAGAATGACGGGCGAGCCCGGTTCATTCGAATGGAACGACGGACGAGGAAGGACGACAGAAAAATGTCGACGGAAAAATGGGAAGAGGCAGAGCCGAACGGCCGCGCCGAACGGTGGCCCAACCGTTTCCCTGCCTTATTTTTCTGTCAGCATGTTTCTGTCCTGAATCGTAATCCGTTCCGGCGGAATCCCGCCCTTCCGGCGAATCGTTCAAAATATTTCACCCCGCCTCTTGACTTCTACTAGACTCTTAGTACGATACGTCTAGTTATTACTATTCGTCTCGTAGGAACGACGCATGAGCCTGCCTGTCCCCACCGGCCGTGAACTGGAAATCCTCAAGATCGTCTGGCGGCGAGGCAAGGCCACGGTCCGCGAAATCTACGACGCGCTGCGGCCCCAGGACGGCAGCCTGGCCTATACCACCGTGCTCTCGATGTTGCAGATCATGGAGCAAAAGGGGCAGGTCGGGCACGAGCAGGCCGGCAAGGCCTACCTGTACTTCGCCCTGGTCGAACGCGAGTCGACGCTCATGGACCTGGCCGGCGGTTTTCTCGACCAGGTCTTCGACGGCGCGATGGGCGAATACGTGGCCCGAGCGCTCGAATCGCGCCAGCCGACGGTGGCCGAGCTCGACGAGCTGGAGCGGATGATCGCTGGGGCCAAACGACAGGTACGCAAACGCGTACCAGCAAAAAACGAAAAATAACCACCCGCGAAACTCGCGGAGTGATCATATGGACGTAGCGGAATTCGTGAGAATTCCGACCCGCGAGGTGTGATTCGGAACTCTTACGAGTTTCCGCTACAAGAATTTATGGCAGGTTGGAAACCTGCCCCACGGAATTCCGACTCTTGGGGCGGCAATCGGAACTCTCACGAGTTCCGCTACAAGAGCAATTGAGGAGCACGCAAATGCACGCATGGCTCGAAGCACTCGGTTGGTGGGCGATCGACTTTCAACTGTTGGCCGCGCTTTTGCTCGGCGCGGTGTGCGCCGCGCTGGTGTGCCTGCGGCAGCCTGCGCACCGGGTGGCCCTGGCCTGGGCGGCCTCGGTCGGACTGCTACTCTTGGCCTTGCTCACGTCGCTGCCGGGCTGGCCCAGGGCCCACTGGCTGCCGGCCCACATGACGGCCGACAGTACGGCGGTCGGCAGTACGGAGGTCGACAATCCCACGGACGACTCGAGGGCCCAGGATCGCTTGGAATTCGCAAACACTGCGGGGCCGTCCGCGCCGCGCGACGCGGCCGACTCGGCTGAGATGTGGCTTCGCCGGCCGGCGGAATTCTCGCCGATCGGGCAGGCGGCCGACGGCCTCGACCAATCTTCCGTGGCGCCGGCGCCGACGGTTCCGGCCGAGATCGAACCATCCGCCGCGATGCCGCGGGTGAATTGGCCGCTGGCCGCCGGCGCGCTCATCGCCACATCCGCTGCGCTCTCGTGCGCCTGGCTGTTGTTAGGAATCGTGCAGGCCGCCCGATTGCGCCGGCGCGGCCGGCCGGCGCCGGCGGCACTGGTGGAACTGCTCGACCGTCTGATTGGCGACCGTGTGATCGTCGACCGTGTGATTGTCGACCGCGTGATCGTCGGCGCGCGGCGCAGGCCGCTGTTGCTGGCGAGCGGCGACGTGAACCAGCCGCTGGCGATGGGGCTGGCGCGGCCGGCCATCGTTTTGCCCGACGAGTTCGTATCGAGCGGGCCGGCGTACCGTGTCGCGGCCGCATTGGCGCACGAGTGGGCGCACATCCACCATGGCGATTTATGGCTGTTGGCCCTGTCGCGGCTGTTGCTGCCGCTGTTGGCCGTGCAGCCGCTGTTTTGGTGG
The DNA here is from genome assembly GCA_035534975.1 of Pirellulales bacterium. Taxonomy (GTDB): domain Bacteria; phylum Planctomycetota; class Planctomycetia; order Pirellulales; family JAICIG01; genus DATKSN01. The sequence continues at coordinate 3,692 of DATLQY010000909.1, read as the reverse complement.
CTACGGCGGGTGGTCCGCGACGCCCAGGAAGAGCTGGCCGACGCCGCGGCGGCGAGCCGCGGCGACCGCTTCGAGTACGCCGAAGTCCTGTTGAGCTGGGCCCGTAGCTCCCCTGAGCGCTTGCCGCGCGGCATGGCCGGTTCGCTGGCGCTCTGGGAGCGACCCTCGCAGCTCAAGCGCCGCGTGCTGCGCCTGCTACAGGGCGGTCTGGTCGAGCTGCGTTGTTCCCGTCGCCGTCGTCTCACGATCGTCGTGGCGACGCTTGCGGCGGTCGCCCTGCTCTCCCTGCAATCGCTCCGCCCCGCCGCCGTGGCCCAGCCATCTTTGGGTTCGACTGGCGCGCCGTTGGTACCCGATAGCGACGTCGTGACCGTTTCCGGGCACGTGCTCGATCCGCAGGGCAAACCGGTGGCCGGTGCGAGGATTCTCGCCGTTCGCACGTACTGGGAGCCGCACATTCCGCACTCGCCGCTCGCGGAAACCCATAGCGCCGCCGATGGCCGGTTTACCATTTCCTTCCGTAAGTCACAATTCAACGTCGACCTCGCTGGGACGGATCAATGGAAGCACACGGACGTCGTGGCAATCGCGCAGGGATTCGGTCCGGGCTGGGTCACCTGGCGCGACATTCCGGCCGGCAATGAACCGACGCTACGACTCGTCGCCGACGACGTGCCTATCACGGGCCGCGTCGTTGACCTCGAAGGCAACCCCGTCGCAGGCGTCACCGTGAAAATCGGGAGCATCCTTACGGCAAAGGATGAAAACCTCGATGCCTGGCTGGCGGCCGTTGGGAGGGGCGAGCTTCCTGAGACCGCCGCGCGAAATCTGGATGGCTATTTGCCACAGTTCGACGGCGGGTTTCCTCGCACCGTCAGCGGAACTGATGGTCGCTTCCGCTTGGCGGGCGTGGGGCGCGAGCGCGTGGCGAGTCTGTCCTTTACGGGGCCGACGATTGCCTATTGCGAGGGTCACGTCGTCACACGGCGGTTCGGGACCGTATTGCGGAAAACCAGTCCGAATTCGGACGAAACCAAAAGCGTGTACGGCGCCGACTTCGAGCTTGCGGCGCCACCGACGCAACCGATCGCGGGCGTCGTCCGCGACGCGGAGACCCGCCGGTCGCTTGCGGGCGTCGGCGTCGAAAGCTGGAGGTTTGCCGGCAGTAACTACGTCAACGAGCGCGTGTTTCGCGCCGTCACCGACGAAGCAGGCCGCTATCGTTTGACCGGCATGCCCAAGGGAACAGGAAACGTGTTGCTGGCCGTACCCAACGACGATCAGCCGTACCTCATGCGCGAAGTCAAGATCCCTGACCTGCCAGGTCTAGAGCCGGTTTCCGTCGACATCGATCTGCATCGCGGGGTTTGGATTACCGGCCGCGTCACCGATAAAACCACAGGTGAGCCGCTCGCGGCGCGATTGCACTATCTGCCCTTTTTGTCAAACGAATTCGCCAGGGCGACGCCCGAGTTCGGTCCTTCGGGCCGTGCCCACGGCTTCCAACAGCGGTACGTCACGCGTCCCGACGGCAGTTTTCGCCTGGTTGGGTTGCCGGGAAGGGCCATTGTCGGCGCCGAGTGCATGGTGCGCTCGTACCGTCGTGGGGTCGGGGCGGACGCGATTGAAGGAATCAACGAGCACGGCATTTTCGATACGTATTTCAATCCGGTCCTTCCGGGCAAGAAGTGGCCCGACACCATGAGCGAGATCAATCCGCCGGCCGGTACGCAGACTGTCGTCTGCGACCTGGCGATTGACCCCGGCGAAACGATGGCGGTCAATGTGGTTGGTCCTGACGGCAAACCGCTCGATGGTTTTGAAGTCGACGGCCGGACGGCGAAGGGCGAAGTCGCGTCACCGGCCGAGAAGTCGACGTTCGACGTCATCAATCTCGGCCCCGATGAAACGCGAACGCTCGTGGTCCACCACAAGCAGCGCACCCTCGGCAAGGTCGTCCGGCTGCGGCTGGCCGATCAACCATCGCGCGCGATGACGATCATGCTCGAGCCATCCGCGAAAATCAGCGGGCGATTGTTGGATCGTAACGGCGACCCCGTCAGTGGCGCGTCGATCGCCGCCTGGGTGCGTCCAACCGAGGATTTCGGAAAACAACTCCCGCCCGTCGCGACGGACGATCAGGGCCGGTTCGAATTCACGGACGTTCCGACCGGATGCGATTACGGTCTACAAGCTGAAGCCGGCGGGCTCGGCAGTGAGTCGCTGGCGGGCAACCTGGCCCTCGCTCCCGGCGAGACAAGAGAGTTGGGCGACGTGACCTTCGGCGAAAACGCGGAAACCGACGAAGAGTCCGTCGCGCCGCCGGAGAACGACGCGAAGCCAAAGACCGACCGGGCCGACGACTCAGTCACCGTCCGTGGCCGGGTTCTCGAACCGGACGGCAAGCCGCTCGCCGGGGCGAAGCTCTATCTGTGGTACCCAAACCGCAACAATCACGGGCCGCAACTGCTGGGCGCCAGCGGCGCGGAGGGGCAATTCGAATTCCGCGTCGACAAGTCGCGGCTCGACACGTCGACCCTGCCCGATCCCTGGCCGCTGGCAAGAATTACGGCAACCGCGGAGGGCTTCGGCCTCGAATGGGTTGATGCGGCAAAGCTCGACGACGATGGAAACCAGACCATCCATTTGGTCCACGACGTGCCGATTTACGGCCGAGTGCTCACGCTGGAAGGCAAGCCGGTCGCCGGGGCCAAAGTTCGGCTGCGGATGATCGGGATTCCGGAACGCAACCTCGACGCTTTCATCGAAGCCGTGCGCGTGGGCACAGGGCCCACGAACTCTCATTTCCAACGCATGGGCGTCAAACTCCCGGAATTTCCCGATGTCGTGCTCACCGACGACAATGGAAGTTTCACATTGCGCGGACTGGGCGCAGAGCGGGTGGTGGAGGCGGCGGTCGAGGCGCCAGGGATCGAATGGGCGATCATCAGGGTCATGACGCGCGAGTGCGAGGCCGTCGTCAGGGCGTCCGGGGCGGGGATGTCATTCCAACCTAATCGCGCCTATGGTGCCACATTCGAGTACCTCGCATCCCCGGCGCGGCCCGTCGCCGGGACCGTGCGCGACCACGAGACCGGCGCGCCGATTGCCGGCGTGACGGTTCGCGGGACTTTCCCTTTCCACTTCGTGAGGTCCGACGAGAATGGTCGTTTCGAGCTGCCCGGCGAGCCAAAAATCAAGCAGCACGTGATTACCGTCGCGCCCGGCGGCCTGCCCTACTTCGGCGCGGGCCTGCAATTAGACGACACTCCGGGGTTCGAGCCGCTCACGGCGGACGTCCAGTTGTACCGCGGAATCGAAGCACGCGGGCGCGTGACGGCGCAGCCCTCCGGCGCGCCCAACGAGGCGCACGTCGACTATTACCCGCTGCTTCCCAACCAGCACAAGGCCAAGCTTGGCCCATCGCCGCGAGGCAACTACGGCTACTCGTCGGCCGAATGCGGACCCGACGGCGCCTACACCCTTCCGGTGCTACCCGGTCCCGGCGTGCTTGCGTTCCGGGCTGGCCCCCCGACCGGCCCCGATTACTACCGCCTTTATGCCAGCGCCTTGATCACGCCGCGGGACGTGGAGGAGTTCTTCCACGAGAGCGCGGACAAATTCTACCGCAACGGAATGGAGCCCGACGAGAAGAACTTTCTGGTGAACCAACACATGTACAACCGGCTCGT
>DATLQY010000908.1:0-3729 GCA_035534975.1 Pirellulales bacterium | reverse complement strand
CGAGCTGACCCAGTAGCAGCCGCTGCAGAACGTTTCGGTCGGGACAAACGGCGACAGACATGGGCTGAGGGACCGGGGTTCAGGGTTCAGGGTTCAGGGTTCAGGGTTCAGGGTTCAGGGTTCAGGGTTCAGGGTTCAGGGTTCAGGCGAAATTGCAATTTGCGAATTGCAGATTGCAAATTGGCAATTGGAAGCGAGGCGTGGGGCAGAAGACAAATCGCCCAAGACCTGAATCCAAAATCCAAAATCCAAAATCCAAAACAGCCCCACCTACCCAGTACGCAAACGGCCGAGAAACCTTTCAAGATCAATCGAGCAGGCCGTGCAACTCTTGCCGCAAGCGCCTCAGCACGCGGCACTTGGCGACATACACGGCGTTACGGCTGAGGCCCAGTTCGGCGGCGACCTCGTCCGCCGCGCGCCCATGCACGACGCACTCCCAGCAGGCCCGCCAGGTGTTCTCCTCGAATTCGGCCTTCATCACCGCCAAGGCCCGCGCCACGAGCTGCTCGCGATGCTCATGCTCCCAGAACCGCTCATCGACGCGCGGATCGGGCAACTCGGCCACGTCCACGTCGGCCGCGGCCCCGATGACGCCGGCCGCCGCCTGCCGCCGCCGCTGGTCGCGCCATTGGTTGACCACGATGGTCCGCAGCCAACCGCGAAAGCTGCGGCGGGGGTCGTAGGCGAAATCGGGCAGCTTGCGCACAAGCACGGCGAACACGTCTTGCACCAGATCGGCGTCGTCGGGCGCGTGCAGTCCCACGCGGTGCGTCCAATAGAACAACAGGGGCGTATAAAGCTCGACGAACCGCCGCCAGGCGATTTCCGGTTCCGGCTGCTTCAGGCGCAGCAGCAAGCTCACGCGAGTTGTTTGCATCACGGTGGGTTTCTACTGGATCGACCGGTCCGTCGCCGGTTCCACGATATGTTACCAAGTGCCGGCCTGAATCGCCACCATTTTGCGCTTTTCCGTATTTTAGGCGAACTGAAAGATCCGAGCGGTCGGTACGTACAAGTTCACGGGGCGGTTTGCGGCCAGCTTGCGCTGCCCGGCACCTTGAGCCGGGCGGCCAGTGGGGCGGGTGACAACGGATTCTGAGAGAATTCATTTGCAATTCGGCTTTGCAGCAAGTAGCTTCATTCAATTCCACGGCAACAGGAATGAACAGCCATGATGCGCTTCAACAGATGCGTTGGGGACTTTCTCGATTTTTTGGCGAATCGTAAACGGCGACGAAGGCCGCTGTGGGAGGGCGACGGCAGCTCCGCTGCCGGCGCTCCGGAATGGCGGAGAAGGCGGTCGCCAAGGGGGGCCGGCTGGCACTCCCGCCTCGGATTGTCGGAACTTCGCTCGGCCCTGTTTCAGCCGCTGGAAGAGCGGCTCATGCTCGATATCGGCGGGGCGAACAGCTTGCCGCCGACCATCGTGGTGGGCCGCACGCTCTCGGCCTACGACGTGCCCGACGTCAAAAACAATCAAGAGACGCTCACGCTCACGGTCTACAACCAGGCCGCCAGCGCGATCAGCGGCGTGCTGTTGACCGACACGCTGGAAAGCGGCGTCACGCTCGCCAGCGCTTCGCAGTTGCCCGACCAGAACGGCCAAGAACTTGCCTGGGGCCTGGGCACCATTCAGCCGTTCGACCGGGCCAGCGTAACGCTCACGGTCTCGCTGGGCAGCACGATGCCGACGCAGGTCGACGCCGGCGCGAGCGCCTACGGCACGCTCGACGGGGGCATGGTCACCTGGACCACCGCCCCGGCCACGCTGCGGACGACGGCCATCGCCGCCGATCTCTTGGCCAGCACGCCCGACGCCAACACCACCGACCCCTACGTGCAGGAAAAGGCGGCGGAGCTGAACTACGATCCCACCCAGATCTTCAACTTCCTGCAAACGCAGATCGGCTACAACTCGTATCTCGGCTCGGTGCGCGGCGCCCGTGGCACGCTGTGGAGCAGTGCCGGCAACGCTCTCGACGACGCCAGCCTGGGCGTGGCGCTGATGCGGGCCAGCGGCATTCCGGCCCAATACGTTTCCGGCACCCTCTCCAAAGCCGACGCCCAGCAGCTCATCCTTTCCATGTTTCCGGCCAGCTATCAAACCGCCGGCGTGATACCGGCCGGTACGCCAACCGCCGATCCGGCCAACGATTCGCAGTTGCTTTCCGAGACCGAAAGCCACGATTGGTTCCAATTCGACTCCGGCGGCGGCATGAAAGACGCCGATCCACTCATGGCCGGAGCTACCGTCGGCCAAGCGTTCACGACCGCCGCGAGCACCTTCGCCGAGGTTCCCGACAGCCTCCGCGAGAAAACTGAAGTGCAGCTCACCGCCGAGGTTTACAGCCAGGGCGCCGCGCAGCTAGGTATCGGCGACGGTCTGAGTCAAGCCGTTGTGCTCGACCAGACCTTCAACGACGTCGACCTGGTCGGCCATCCGCTGACCGTCGGCAACCTGGTTACCAGCACCGGCGGCGGGTTGACCATCGGCGAAACCGTGAACACGTATACGCCGTACCTCGCGGTGGGCGACGCGGCCAATCCCGACCCAGCACAGGACCAGATCATCACGGGCCAGTCATTCCAGGACGTGTTCACCAACTTTCCGCTGGCCAGCCAGGTGGTAACCGGCCTGTTCATGAATGTAACGCTCAGCGGGCCGCAAGGCGCCGGGCAAACCTACGACAAGACGCTCTACGATGCCATCGGCTATGCGGCGCGGCAGGGCGATGCACCGGTCACGGTGTCGCTCAGCGCCAGTTCGCAGCCGTCGCTCTCGCCGTTTGAGGTGTGGTCGATGAGCGTGTTGGCGGGCCTTGACGATCCGAATGCTTCGCTGATCGACGAGCAGGGCATCCAAGACGTTGACACTCGGCTGAACGCCGCGCTGGCGGCCAAGAACGACGCCGGCGTCACCTCCGCCATCACTCAAGTGATGATCGGCCAGTCACGCGGCAATCTCGACGCTTTGCTGACGGCGACGGGCGGACTGACAGCGGCCCTGGCGGACCGCGCTCTGGTTGTCGCTTACAGCGACCGGCCGCGGATCATCCTGGTGTCCGGCGACCTGGCCGCCGATGGCTCGAACACGACAACGCTCTCGCTGGAGTCCGACCTGCTCGATGACTCGGTGCGCGTGCTGGGCTATCCCGGTCAGGCCGCTTCAGCCGTCGTCACGTTCCGCTTCGCGCGCGGCGTGGAGGAGAATGTGACCGAGGCCCAGATCTTCGCCCAACCCACGGCGGTTGGTTCGGTAACGGTCAAGGGGGAGATCAGCACCTCCACGGTTATGGATACCGCCGCCGCGCAGGGCATTCCGCTTGTCACCCTTACGCCGAGCGACCCGGCCGCCCTGGACAACCTGACACTTAACGCCGACGCCAAGGCCCGCATCACGACCGCGCTTGACCTCGGGCTAACGGTCATTGTCCCGTCCGGTGAAGTGACGATTGGCGGCACCAAAACCGTCGCCTGGTGGCAGCTCAATCCGCAGACGGGAGAGCTAACCGGCGTCGCGCAGGATGGATCGCATAATGCATTTGTGGAGTATGCGGCCAGCCTCGTAATCGACGCATTAACAGCGGTCGGGATAGCGTATGGACTTGGCTATCTTGCGGGCACCGACGTGTTCAATGTGGCCTTGGATCCGGCCTACAACACTTTTTACGCAGCCGCGATGCTCCCTATTGAAAGCGTCAACTTTTTCACTGGCCAAGTGACGTA
>DATLQY010000907.1:0-5965 GCA_035534975.1 Pirellulales bacterium | reverse complement strand
ACACGGCGGACCGCGGCGATTGCTGCGCCAGTATTCCTGCTTCCATAAACTCTACGAAACGCTAGCATGCGCCTTCCACGCCCCCGCTAAAGCCGGATAAAATCTCGTGCCGAACAGGATTGCCTCCGTGGCGTTCCGTGTGCTGCCAGACGACGTCGCACCCGCTTCCCGGAACGCCACGGGCGTTCCCTACAGAACGCGACGGGACGATTCTGGCATTGAAGCGGGTGATTGAAAGTAAACCGCTCGGCCGTAAGTCGGCCCTGGCCGCTGAGAACCACCTGGCTTGTTCCGGCCGCGTGGCGGTGGTAAGCTCGCTCTATCCTCGGCAAGGGGACGGCCGGTGGGCCGGTGATCGGCCTTGCCGTTCAAGCAGTGGGGCAATTCGAGACAGCCCCGGCGAGTGATGCCCATGAGCCTGGCGATCGAAACGCACCAGTTGACGCGGTTTTTCAACGACTTTTGCGCCGTCAACGGCATCGAATTGGCCGTCGAACGCGGTACGTTTTACGGGTTCTTGGGTCCCAATGGGGCGGGCAAGTCGACGACGATCAAGATGCTCACGGGCCTGCTCGCGCCTACCAGCGGTCAGATGATCGTGCTGGGACGCGACCTGCGCGACCCGCGCGAGGCGCTGGAGACCAAACGCCACGTGGGCGTCATCCCGGAGGACTTGGCGCTCTTCGACAACCTCACGGCGCGCGAGTACTTGACCTTCGTCGGCCGCATCCACCTCATGCCGCGCGACACGATCCGCAATCGGTGCGACGAGCTGCTCTCGCTCTTGGGCCTTCAGGAGGAAGAAAAAAAGCTCACCTTGGAATACTCGCACGGCATGAAGAAGAAGCTGGCCATGGCCGCGGCGCTCTTGCCCAATCCCGACCTGCTGTTCCTCGACGAGCCTTTCGAGGGGGTCGACGTGGTTACGTCGCGAGTGATCCGCGATCTGCTCTCCGGGTTCGTGGCCCGCGGTTCGACGGTCTTTCTGACCTCGCACGTGCTGGAAATCGTCGAGCGGCTGTGTACGCACGTGGGCATCATCGTCAAGGGACAACTCGTCGAACAGGCCTCGCTGGAAACGATTCGCCGGGGCGGCTCGCTCGAAGATCGCTTCCTGCAACAGGCCGGGGCCGATCCCGAAGCCACGCGCAAGCTCAATTGGCTCGAGGAGGCGGCCTCGTGAATTGGCGGCACTTGCAGGCCTTTCTTTGGTTGCGCTGGCGACTGATGGCGAACCAGGCGCGGCGCGGCGGCGCTCTCAACGCCGTGCTGACGACGATCTTGGCCGTGGCCGCGCTGGTCGTGATCGTCCCCTTGTTCATCCTAAGTCTCCTGCTCGGGCTCTACGCTTTCACCGAAGCCGCGCCCCTGCACCTGCTGTACGCGTGGGACGTCGCGATCGTCGCCTTCACGTTCTTTTGGGGCATCGGCCTGGTGACCGAGTTGCAGCGGACCGAGGCCTTGACGTTGTCGAAATTCCTGCACCTGCCCGTCTCGATCAACGAGGCCTTTGCGATCAATTACGTCAGCTCGCTCTTGCGCCTGAGCCTGATCATCTTCGTGCCCGTCTTTTTCGGGTTCGGCACGGGCCTGGTTTTCGCCAAGGGAATCCGGCTGGCATTCGCCTGGCCGTTGGCGGCGGCTTTTTTTCTGATGGTCACGGCCCTGACCTATCAGTTTCAGGGCTGGCTGGCGTCGTTGATGAGCAACCCGCGCCGCCGCCGAACCGTGGTGGTGGCCGCGACGGCGGCCTTCGTGCTGATTTTTCAGTTGCCGAACTTGCTGAACCTCTACCGTCCTTGGGGTGTACGCCAACAGGCCGAGTCGACGGAACTGGCGGAACGATCGGCCGCCTTGGACCGCGCTTTTCAAGCTCACGAATTCGACGCCGTCGAGCACCAGCGCCGGCAGGAAGAACTGGTGCAGGAGGTCAAGCTTGCCAGCGAGCGGGCCGGGCGCGAGAGCGCCGAACACTGGCAACGGACGGCCAGGCTCGTGAACCTGGTTTTGCCGATCGGATGGCTGCCGCTGGGCATCATGGCCGCGGCGGAAGGCAACGTAGGGCCGGCGATCCTGGGGTTCGTGGGAATGACGCTGATCGGGGCGGCGAGCCTCTGGCGCGCGTACCGCACGACGATCGGTCTGTACCAGGGGCGGTTCACGGCCCGCAAGGGTCGGTCGGCGCCGGCCGTTGCACCGCCTTCGCGCGCAACGACGGCGCGCGGGAAGTCGGCGCGCGGGACCAGGCCGCGAGTCGGCCTCGTCGAACGGCGACTTTGGGGCTTGTCGGAGCCCGTTTCGGCCATCGCCCTGACGGGCTTACGCTCGCTCGTGCGCTCGCCCGAGGCGAAGATGATGTTGTTGACCCCGGTGCTTGTCGGCGCCGTGTTCGGCGCCATGGTTTTGCGACAGCCCGACGAGATCCCGATCTTCTTTCGGCCGCTGGTCGCCATCGGGGCGATGGCGCTGGTGCTATTCGGTATGCTGCAACTGATGGCCAATCAGTTCGGCTTCGACCGCGACGGCTTTCGCGTGTTCGTGCTCTGCGCGGCGTCGCGTCGCGACATTTTGTTGGGTAAGAACCTGGCGTTCGCCCCGCTGGCGCTCGGAATGGCCGCGAGCATGCTGGCCGTCGCGCAGGTGGTCTGTCCCATGCGGCCGGACCATTTCCTGGCGATGTTCCCGCAATTCGTCTCGATGTACCTGCTGTTCTGCGGGTTGTCGAACCTGCTCTCGATCTACGCGCCGATGCACATTGCCGCGGGTTCGTTGAAGCCGGCGAACCCGAAGCTCGTTCCGATTCTGATTCAGTTGGCGATGTTCAGTTTTCTCTTTCCGCTGACCCAGGCGCCGACGCTCTTGCCGCTGGCCATCGAGGCGGCGCTCGAGCAGTTCAATTGGAGCGCTGGGGCCCCGATTTTCCTGGTGCTTGCTCTGGCCCAATGCGCGGCCGTCGTGTTCATCTACCGCGCCGCGTTGAAATGGCAAGGCGGCTTGTTCCAAGCGCGCGAGCGGAGAATCCTCGAAACGGTGACGAACCGAACTTCGTGACCAATACCACATCGGCCGTGTATAGGGGGAAGCGGCGGGGGGGACTTGTCGCGGCGACCTGCATGAGAAAGGTTTTGACGTGCCGGGGAGTCATCTGCTACTCTATGGATATGAGCACGGTCAACGAATCACATGAGGCCTTTCACCGCGGTACGGCCGCGATTTTTGCATTGCTCACCCCGGAGCAGACGCTCCAACTGGCCAAGTTACAGGGAGATCCGGCCATCGCCGAGCGCCTCGCGGATTTGGCGGAAAAGGCCAATGAAGGCGAGCTTTCGGAATTCGAGCGGGCCGAGTACGAAGGCTACATCGAAGCCAACAATTTTCTCGCCGTCGTGCAAGCAGAAGCGCGCTCCAGGCTGGCTGATCATCGGCATTGACCGCGATGGATGCCAAACTGCGAGCCGCCGTGAGAGAACGAGCGGCCGATTGCTGCGAGTATTGCCAGCGCCGCCAAGTCGATTCCCCGCTCGTGCCGTTGTAGATTGAACATATCGTACCCCGCAAGCACGGCGGCGGCGACCATCCGGAAAATCTGGCGCTCGCCTGTGCCGAGTGCAATTTACACAAGTCAAGCAATCTCACGGGAATAGACCCCGACACGGGGCAGATCACGCCGCTGTTCGACCCGCGACGGCAAGCGTGGGGCGAGCATTTCTCCTGGGACGGGTTGCGAATCCTCGGCACGACCGCGGTCGGGCGAACGACGGCGCGTGTGCTGGAGTTGAATTCCCCGGAACGGCTGCGGGTCCGTTTGGCTACGTGGTCGGGGTGATGCCGCCAAGGGCGGCCAGCCAGAGTGCGAGAGCCGGGACTTGAACCCGGACGAGTTTCCTCACTGGATCCTAAGTCCAGCGCGTCTGCCAATTCCGCCACTCTCGCTGATGCTTGGCTGATGTTGGGATGACACTTAAGCCCATGAAAATGCAGGACTTCACGATGATTCCTGCTCAACCTCGCATTGTAACGACGTTGGGGTGACACGGCCAGTATATGCAGAAGAAATGTAGAAGTTTTGCCTGCCGGGAACCTGGGCGGATTTGCGACCGCGCCGTAGATGGACGGGCCGTGCTTCTTCGTCCCATTCCTTGATTCCGCTCACAGGAGGGGGTAGATTAACGGCCATCTGCACCCCGCGCCGTTGCCAGCGCGACAAAGAAAACCCTGCTGCACGGAGCTCCCGAAATGTTGCCGGAACACGAGCAAGCTCCGTTCGTTTTGACCGCGATCACGCTTCGAGGCGTCGGCTCGTACCTTCACGGCACTCGGCTTGATATACGGCCGCTGACAATCCTCTGCGGCAAGAACGGTTCGGGCAAATCAACTTGGCTTAAGGCGCTCAACCTCCTTTCTCGCTCTTTGGAGGCTAATCGGCTGCCGTTTGGGTTTGACGACAAGTCACCCGGCAAACTCGATCGTGAATTTCGCGACAGTATAAAGGCGGATCTGGCCGAAGGAAGCGCCGACGTTGACGCTCCTGGGCCACTCCTCGCCGAGCAAATTGAAGTTGACAAGCTAACCAGAATCCTGCAAACCATATCACGCCGTATCTCGCGTCGGCAAGAAACGGAGGCACTGAGTGCCTTCTATTATCGTGCCGATCCGGACGATCATGCGCGCCTGGCCGATCCTGAAGCTACGCGACAGTATGGGCCACCGGGCACCATCGGCCTGGAATTCACCGCGGCCCGCGATCTCTCGTTGGCGGAGAAAAACGAGCGCGTGCAAAATTTGTCAGGACCGGCGCAGCGGTTTTTATGGGCCGGAGAAATCGCGGCGGACACCAAGTTCCAAGTTCGGCTTGCTCATCCAAGCTATTGCGACGACAACAGGCCGGCTCCCGAGCTGGTCGAGAAAATGCCGACTCCCGAACTGGTTGACTTCGTCGAGTTGAGTCTCGACCGCCAGTTCAGAATCACCATGACAGGCCAACGAGATCCCAAACAGACGTTTGATGACGGAAATAGCCGGCCCACGCGATCAAAACCGTACGACCTGTCATGCTCGGTCGGCTTTCTCCGTGGATGTAACGGCGATGATTCGCGGGTTGAGCGAATCGCCACAGTGACCGATTTGGTTCGGTTGCATTGTGAGTCGCGCCTCGTTTCTCCGTCAGTGGCGGGGAACCTCGTCGAGCAATTCGAAAATCGCGTCCGGCAGCTACTGGAAAAGGTCTTAAGCGGCTATTTTTACATCGGTCCCGTCAGGCAGGCGTACGCTTCGGATAGGATCGGTGAAGACACGAACGAAGAACCTCGAGTTGAGAGGCGGCACGTGGGTGCCGAAGGCCAAAGCGCCTGGCTGATGGAACGACAGTTCGCAATGAGCCTGATGCGCGACGGGTCGACGCCGGAGACCTTTCAGCCCAACGAATTTGGATGCGGGATACACTGTCTATTTCCCTTCGACCCCCCACGACAAGGACGGCTCGCGCGCATTTGGGAGCTCGCGGCCGACGAGCCGAAAAGAGCCGTGGAGCGCCTGCTTGCCGAACACAAGAAGGCGCAGGACGCGCACGCCCTGGCGGAGAAAGTCGGCGGCGACGCCGAAGAAGCCGCCTGGAGGGCGTACACTGATTGGCGCGAGTTGCATCACCACGAGATGATGGATTGCATGGCGAGTCTTTTGAATAGCGTTCTCGACCAACGCGATCTTTTTGCGCCATGCTTGCCTCATATCGGCATCGAGCAAGCCTACTACGTCCAAGGACTCATCAATTCGCTCAGCGGTCGCAATCTTGCGCTCGTCAACCGCTTCTTGATCGAAAGTGCCCTGTCGCACGAAGCCCCAGACCCCGCGATGTTCTGCTGGAGCTTGTATTGGTTCGAGGCTTACGTCTCTCGCTGGATGCGCAACCTAACGGAAGTACAAATCGCCCACCGTTATCATACGAAAACAGCCGTCGAGGCACACC
>DATLQY010000906.1:0-3355 GCA_035534975.1 Pirellulales bacterium | reverse complement strand
GGCACGATTCGCTCGTGGGCGTCCTCGATCACGTAGTGGCCGGCATCTTCCAGGCGATGGACCTCAGCGCCCGGAAAGAACTCCAGAAACCGGTCGAGAAACCAGGGCGTGAAACACCAATCGCGCATGCCCCAGATCAACGACACGGGCCGTCCGCGCAGCCTGGCGAGGCCGTGCTCGATTTCGGTCAATGTCGCGTAACTGGGGTGGCCCGGCCGCGTCGGTATGTCGAGTACGAAGCGGTGCGTGGCAATCCGGTGTGACCAACGATCGTAGGGGGCCAACAGACCCGCGCAAACCGCCGACGTCATCCGCTCACGGTGCTCGACCGCCATGAACAGCGCGGCGCGGGCAAAAGCGTTCAACCCCTGTACCGCCAGTTTGCCGACCAAAGGCGCGCGGCACAAACGTATCCGCCACGGCATACGCCCTGAACGAAAGGCGGCCGTGTTGAAAAGCACAAATCGACTGAATCGCTCCGGATCGGCCACTGCGGCCCCCAGAGCGATCGCGCCGCCCCAGTCGTGGGCCAAAAGCGTGATTCGCCGCAGGTCCAGTCGTTCGATCAGCCTGCGAAGGTTGTCGACGTGCCGCGCCAGACGGTAATCGTACCGCTGGGGCTTGTCCGACAGGCCACAACCCATGTGGTCGGGTACGATCACTCGCCGCCGCCCACGGAACGCCTTGACCAACTCGCGCCACATGAACGACCAGGTCGGATTACCATGCACCAGCAACAAGGGCTCGCCCTGACCCTCGTCAAGATAGTGGTAGCGCAGCCCGTCGAGCGGCAGGAAGTGCGATTCGAAGGGGTAAAGCGAGCGCCAGTCGGGCGGTTCCGGCATCGGTGGGGTGCCGGCTTGAGGCACCGACCATCTTGATTAGGGGTGGTTACGTCCAAATAGGCTGTGCCTGGGCCGCTAGAAACTTGGGCTTTTGGGGCAAAAGTCGCGTTTTCGGATTCGGGTAAATCTGTTCCTGCGTCGTAGAACGGAATTCATTCCGTTTCACGCCTTCAAACGGAATAAATTCCGTTCTACGTGCGGAACGAAACCGGTATAAACCTCCAAACGCGACAAGCCCAAGTTTTTAGCGGCCCAGGTTGTGCCGGCAGATTCCATCGTAGCGAAAAAGCAAGAGACTTCCGACTGTTCCGCCCGGAATTCTCACGAATTCCGCTGCGCTTCGCGCGCGATTGGCGAGCGGGGTGCGCCAGCGCCCCGCTGATTCCGAGAGGTGACAAGTTACAGGGGACGGGATGAAACAAGCTGCGCCATCGGGTACAATCAGCCGCGGTGCTGGGGCGAATGTCACCTGGCGTCGTCCTCCCGATCGTCCGCGGACGCAAGCCAAGCATGAACGACGAAGAAGAACCGCTGGCCGCGACGGGTGCTTTCGCGGGCCCACACCAGGCCGCGGATGCCGTGCCGCCAAGGTTGCCGCCTAGGATCGGCCGCTACAAGGTCGAGCGGCTGCTCGGTCAAGGCGGCTTCGGCCTCGTCTATCTGGCCCTCGACGAACAACTTGACCGGCGGGTGGCGGTCAAGGTGCCGCACGCCGCCCTGGTTTCCCACCCCGAAGACGCGCAGGCCTATCTGGCGGAAGCCCGCACGGTGGCCAACCTCGATCACGCCCACATCGTGCCCGTGTACGATGTCGGCGGCACCGACGAATTCCCCTGCTATGTGGTCTCCAAGTACATCGAAGGGGCCGATCTCTCGGCCACGCTCAAGCGTTCTCGTCTCTCGAGCGCGCAAGCCGCCGAGCTGGTGGCGACGGTCGCCGAAGCACTGCACTACGCCCATAAGCAAGGGCTCGTTCACCGCGACGTGAAGCCGGGAAACATCGTGCTCGACAAGAGTGGGCGGCCGTTCGTGGTCGATTTCGGCCTGGCACTGCGGGAACAGGACGTGGGCAAGGCGCCAAACTACGCCGGCACGCCCGCCTACATGAGTCCCGAGCAGGCGCGCGGCGAAGGGCACCGCGTCGATGGCCGCTCGGACATCTTCAGCCTGGGCGTGGTCTTCTACGAGTTGTTGGTCGGACGGAGGCCCTTTACGGGCGGCAGCCGGGAAGAACTGCTGGAGCAGGTCACGACCCACGAACCTCGCCCGCCCAGGCAGTACGACGACACGGTCCCCAAGGAACTCGAACGGATTTGTCTCAAGGCGCTGGCCAAGCGAGCGGCCGACCGCCCTACCACCGCTTTCGATCTGGCTGACGACCTGCGGCACTGGCTGGAGGAAAGAGGAGGGGAAAAGGGGAAGAGGCGAGGAGGGGACGAGGAACCGGGGAAACAGGCGAGCGGGGGGCGTGAGCCCCCCGGTGGGTCCGACGATCGCGCGGCGGCGATTGCCGCCGAAAACGTAACGCCTAACGCCTATCGCCTAACGCCTATTGTTCCCAAGGGCCTGCGTTCCTTCGACGAACACGACGCCGATTTCTTTTTGGAGCTGCTGCCCGGCCCCCGCGACCGGGAAGGCTTGCCCGACAGTCTGCGCTTCTGGAAAACCAAGATCGAGGAAATCGATGCCGACGACACATTCTTGGTCGGTTTGATCTACGGACCGTCGGGTTGCGGCAAATCGTCACTGGTCAAGGCGGGATTGCTGCCGCGACTTTCGGAGCATGTGATCGTGGTTTATCTGGAAGCCACCGCCGGCGAGACGGAGCTGCGGTTGCTGAACGGCCTGCGGAAGCGCCGCCCCGCCCTGCCTGATAACCTGAGCCTTAAGGATACGCTGGCGATGCTGCGTCGGGGGCAAGGCATCCCGGCCGGTAAGAAGGTGCTGATTGTGCTCGACCAGTTCGAGCAGTGGCTGCACGCCAAGAAGGACGAGCGGAACACCGAGCTCGTGCAGGCCCTCCGGCAGTGCGACGGCGCTCATCTGCAATGTGTCGTCATGGTGCGGGACGATTTCTGGATGGCGGCGACCCGGTTCATGCGCGAGTTGGAAGTTCGTCTCGTGGAGGCCCAGAATTCGGCGGCGGTCGATCTCTTCGACCTGGATCACGCCCGAAAAGTGCTGGCGGCGTTCGGCCGGGCCTTTGGCCGTGTAGGTCAGGCTTCCGTAGGGAACGCCCTCCGTGGCGTTCCAGATTCCGATGGCGGGCGTTTCTCGCCGCCTCGGAACGCCACGGAGGGCGTTCCCTACAGAGAATTGCGGAGCCGACGCCCGAACAAAAGCAGTTCCTGGATCAGGCCGTGTCTGGCTTGGCCCAGGAAGGCAAAGTCATTTCCGTGCGATTGGCCTTGTTTGCCGAGATGATGAAGGGCAAGCCCTGGACGCCCGCCACGCTCAAGGAAGCTGGCGGCGCGGAGGGCGTCGGCGTCACGTTCCTCGAAGAGACCTTC
>DATLQY010000905.1:0-2929 GCA_035534975.1 Pirellulales bacterium | reverse complement strand
CATCCCTCATCCCTCATCCTTCCCCGTGTCCACAGTCGCCACAGTCGCCGCTTCCACCGCCCCGGCCCCCGTCAGCGGTTGGCGGCGGATGCTGGGCGACTCGCTCGTGGTCAGCGGTTCCGCGGCGATTTGCCAGGCCTTGGGCGTGGTGACGAGCCTGTTGCTGCGCTTGGCCCTCGATCCGGCCCAAATGGGCGTCTGGCAGGCCCTGCGCCTGTTTTTGAACTATGCCAATTACGCCAACCTCGGCATCAGCAAGGGAGCCGCGCGCGAGCTAAGCGTCGCCCTGGGTCACGGCGAGACGGTCGAGGCCGAGCGAGGGCTGCATCTGGCCTTCACCGTGAACACGCTCAGTAGCTTCGTGTACGCCGCGGTGCTCGCCGGAGTCGGCGTGTGGTTGGGTCTGGCATCGGGCGGACTTTGGAGCGATGCCTGGGCCGTCGGGCTCTTGGCGCTAAGCGTGCTCGTCGTGCTGCAACGCCACGTGACGTTTCGGGTCACCATCCTCCGCTGCCGCCAGGCGTTCGGCGTTACGGCGCAGGTGTCCGTGGTCGAAGGGATCTTGACGCTCGTCGTGGGCGCTTCGGCGGCCTGGTGCTGGGGTTTGAACGGCCTTTACGCAGGCACTCTCGCCGTACTGGTCGGGTCGCTGGCATTCCTTCATTTCCGGGGAGCGGAAAGGTTCGCTTGGGCGTGGGACCGCCGCGAGATCGGCCGGTTGATCGGCATTGGAAGCCCGATCTTGCTCGCCGGCGCCGTGACGACGTTGTTCCAGTCGCTCGATAAATTGATGATTCTGGCCTACTCGAGCGATCGCGAGTTCGAACTGGGCTGCTATTCGTTGTCGCTTTTGGTCAGTGGGCAGATTTTCGGCCTGGCGAACATGCTCTCGCTGGTGATGGGACCGCGTTACGGCGAGCTTTTCGGCCGCGTCGGCCGGCGGCGCGATGTGGCGATGTTGGCCGCGCGGGCAAGCGAGTTGCAGGCCGCCGCGTTGGCGATTCTGGCCGGCGTGGCGATTGTCGCGGCGGGACCGGTGCTGGGACGAATGTTGCCCGACTACGGGCCGGGCGTGGCGCCGGCACTTTGGCTCGTGCCCGGAGCGGTGGCTCTTGGGTTGAGCCTGCCGGCGAACCAGTTCCTGGTGGCGGTCGGCCACGAGCGGCGGGCGTTGGCGGCGCTGGTGGCGGCCACGGCGGTCGCGGCCGTGGGCAATCACCTGGCCTTGACGTTGGGCTATTCCCTGGTTGGCGTGGCGATCTCGACTACGCTCTCCTACGTGGCCTCCTACTTGCTGATGGTTGCGATTTCGATCTGGCCCGAACTCGACCGGGCCGCTCGCGAGAGATATGCCATCGTCACGTCGTTTACTTTGGTCCCCTCTCTGGCGTGTGCCATGTCGCTGGAGGTCGGTTGGCCCTCGGTTGACACCGGGCCGGCGACGACGACGTTGAAGATTGCCTTGGTGTTCGTGGTCTGGGCGGCGACGGTGCTCGTCGGCTGGCAGTGGGGCGGTTGGAAGGCGGCATGCCGAGCCGAGGGGGGTGCATGACGCCGGTTTCTCCGTCCACGGCACGGCCGTCGTTGGCCGAATTGGGGCGCCGTTGCCATAAACCGGACCATCGACGGTTCGGCACATGGATGGCGCGGCGCGTGAGCCGGCCTCTGGCGCTGCGCGTCACCTGGTTCGTGCTCCCCTGGGGAGTGTCGGCGCACGCAGTGACGCTCGTGGCCTGGCTGTGCGCCTCGGTAGCCGCGGCCGTATTTGCCGTCGGCACGATCGACGCCTGGCTAGTGGCCGCCGCGTTGTTGCAACTGTGGTACCTTCTGGACCATGTCGACGGCCAATTGGCGCGATGGCACGGCACGGCCTCGCTTGACGGCGTCCAACTCGACTACCTGATGCACCACACGGTAAACCTCTGCGTGCCGCTGGGCGTCGGCTACGGGCTCGCCGCCGCGCTCGACGAGCCGCGCTGGTTGGCGTTGGGGTTGATGTGGGGCCTGGGCTTGCTCGTAATCGGCCTTTCGAACGATACGCGTTACAAGGCGTTCATCGAGCGGCTCAAGACGGTCGAGGGCCAGTTGTTGGTGGTTGGCGGCGGAGGCTGCCGGTCGGCGCAGGCGGCGCCGCCACCCCGTGTTCGGTTGCGCACCGCCTGGTGGCTTGCGCGCAAGGCTTGCGAAATCCACGTCCTGATGAACGCGCTGACGTGTGTGGCCCTCATTCAGTGGCTGTTGGGCGACGAGGGCCTTGTCGGCGGCAGGATACTCGTCGCGTGCATGTCCTTCTTGGCGGCCGCCACGGCGATCGCCGCACTGATCCGTTCGGTGCGTCGCGAAACTGCCGAGCGGGAATTCGCCGCCTGGTACCGAGTGCCGGAGGGTTGCGAACTGGTCTTCGACGCCGGCCGCTGGAAGGTTTGCGGGCGGGCTGAGTCGCCTCCCTGATTCGAAACCCTCGTGAACCACGTTCCGCGGCAAACGTCGGCGGTGCGCGGTGGCGCAACGAGTTGGAAGGCGCCATGGCAGCGCGCGCCGCCAAGCAACATCGATGGCGGCGTGAACTAATAACTGGCGACTTCGCGCCCGCACCAACCGGACGCCACCGAGAGAGGATTTTAGAATATAGGGGGAAACAACTGTCCGCACTGTCCGCAACGGCCACACGCCGCTGGCAAGTGATTACTGACAAACGTCTTGCGACGATTCTGCATGCGGACAGTACCCCCTCCGCAACTGTCCGCGACTGTCCGCAAGTGTCCGCGATGGCAGGAGGTTTGGGAAGACTGGGAAGCTCAGGTGGATTTCCAATGCCTGTTAGGATGGCGTCGGCAGCGATGATCTCTGTAGGGAACGCCCTCTCGCGGCGCGCGACGTCGCGTAGGCTTTCTTGTAGGGGGATGCGGAGTCGCTTTTATTAGCGTAG
>DATLQY010000904.1:0-5480 GCA_035534975.1 Pirellulales bacterium | reverse complement strand
GAGGGTGATCGTCCGCCCGTCCACGTCGGTGGGCGCCAGCTTTCTCGGCGCGTCGAGCCCGAGGATGGCGCGCCGCGAATCGATGCAATTGTGGACCACTTGCAAAAAGCGAGGATTGCCGTGCTGGTTCTTCACCGTTTTGCGCGTCCCCTTCTTGGCGCCGTCGTCCACGACGGCCGACTGGGCCGGCTTCTGGGAACGTTCCCAAGCCGCCCAGGCCTCGCACTCCAGCCGTTCGAGCTTCTGCAGCGCCTCGAGCCGCAGCGCGTTGAAGTCGTCCTGCGCCTCCTTCTCCCACTGGCGGCGGACGATCCTCAGATCCAAGGAGACCGTCGTTTGCGGCACCCCCAGCCGGTCCGAAATTGCCTGCTGCGTCCAGCCCTGCAAGCGCAGCTCCGCGACTTCCTTGCGGCGCTGGACGAGCAGCAGTTGTTTGGCGGAATTTCGTTTCATGGTGTAACCTCCAACCTCTCCGCCTTCTGGCCGCTGCGCTCTTCCCAGTGGCTGATGATGACGTCGCACCGTAGTGGGTCGGGCTCGATCAGGTGCGCGGGCGGGCCGTCGAAAATCGTCGCAAAGTTTTCAGGCCGCCATGCGTCGCCGCAGCGCAGGCGGTGCTCGCCCAGCAGCCATACGTCGCCGGGCCTTGTCGTCGGCTGGCGCGGCGGGCACGGCTGGTTTGCGGCCTCGTCGCGCGGCGTTGCGGCGCGCCCGCGAGCGCGTCGACCTGCGCCAGCGGCAATATCGGCCGCTTTTGTCGCCGCGCCGTCGGGCGCGACGGGCGGCTCGAGGAGCCTTGCCAGCGCGTCTTCGGCAAAGCCCAGCAGGCTGGTATCGAAATCGGCTTCGTTCAACTCGGTCAATTCGTCGGCGAGCAGGTCGAGATCCCAATCGGCCAATTCGCCGGTCTTGTTGTCGGCGATCCGGTAAGCGCGGATCTGATCGGGCGTCAAGTCCGCGGCCACGACCACCGGCACCTTGTCGAGCCCGATTCGTTGGGCCGCCTTGTAACGGGTGTGGCCCACGATCATCACGCCCTGGCGATCGACGACGATCGGCTGCCGGAAGCCAAATTGCCGGATGCTTGCCGCGACAGCGGCCACGGCATCGTCGTTGACGCGCGGATTTTGCTCGTAGGGGGTGATTTGCGAGAGTTTCTTGATCACGATTTTCATGGATGGCTCCTTGGTGAGGTCGAATTCGCCCTTAACTGCATCTTACTGGGCAACTGGCTTGGGGTGTTTTTCATTGGTTTGCAGGGCGACGATTGCCGGTAGGTCGGGACGGGCCTGCGCAAACCGCGGTCTAAATGTGCCGAAATGGGTGCTTGCGTGTGTCATGACACCCGCGATTTCCGTCCCGACGAGGCCGCCGGCGCCGTCGATTTGGGCTACCGCAAGGGGCGCCGAGACGCGGGCCAGGAACACGGGACTGGCTTCCTCGGCGCAGCAGGGCAACGAGCTTGGCGAAGCGGCCGAGGGGCGGCGACCTGGCAAGCGGCTCTCGCCGGGGCCAGCGGGGGCCGGCTCGGTCGGGATAAGCTGCTGGGCCGCTGCTCTGCGACAGCTCGATCCATGGCCGGTCGGCGGAGGCAGGCCTACCAGCCAATCTTGCATTTCGGCAGGTGCTTCTGGAGCTCCAGCCTGCCGGCGGGAGTAACGCTGTTCCCTGGCATGACTTAATCCAGCGACGTCATTTGATACAGATGCCTGAGCCCGGCAAGGGGTTTGGCCATGCCGCTAGCATGACGCGCCGGAGGGCGGCGGGCAAGCGGGAGGCCCCTGAAAGACGCCAGACGACCGTGGAACGTCCCCACGGCGACAGTCGTCGTCAACGGTATACCTTGCAATTCGGCAAGTCATGCGTGAGCTCGGCGACGCCCTCGTCGGTCACAAGTGTGCCTTTCAAGGAAAGCTTCTTTAGTTCCGCCAACGATTTGAGGTGGGCTAGGCCGCGGTCAGTGACTTGGCAATACATCAGGTTGAGCTCTTCGAGGCCGGTTAGTCCCGTGACGTGAGCCAAGCCTGTGTCGCTGATGTGGGTGAACGACAAGTCGAGTTGCTTCATTGTTGGCAGGGCCGTGAGTTGGGCAAGTCCGGCGTCGCTCACGGCCGTCTCAGACAGGCGCAGGCTTTCGAGCCGGGGAAACGCGCGCAGCGAGGCCAAGTGCTCGTCGGTGAAGTCGGGGTGGCTGCCCCAAATGACCGACACATAGGTAACATCCGCGAAAAAATCGTCTCCGAGCCATCGACGCGCCCACCGCGGGCCAGGCGGCTGGGCTTGCGGGGGGCCGTGCGAGTCGTCTTCCCAGTCGTATTGGACCGAGAAGCGAAGATCTCGAAGCGCCGCTACCGCCGCCCGATCGCGGCGCTTGTGGTGCAAACTGACGCCTAGCGATGCCACCCCAACACAGCACAGCGTCACGACTACAAACATCGTCGCCAACGAGAACTGCGCCCATCGCCGCTTGGGCGTCAGCAGGGCAACGAGCTTGGCGAGGGGTTTGGCCATGCCACCAGCATGACGCGCCGGCGGGCGGCGGGCAAGAGCGGCGATCGCCAGGTCCCCCCCAGTTCGCGGCGAGGGCTACGCTTGGGCGACACGAAACCGGATCGGGGGTTGGCCGCCACTCGGGCCAGGTCGTGGCCGCAGTGGCGATCGTCGGAGCACGGGGCCGAGCAGGCCCGCGCGGCCGGCCAACGCGTGCTGACTTGGCGAGGGGCCGTGGTACAATGCGTCGATGCCCCGCCCCGGCTTTCAATTTCGATTGAGCACGCTGCTCTGGATCACCCTGGCGGGCACTTGCGTCTTCGGCGGAGACTCACTACCCACAATTCCGCCTGCGCTCCTTGTTCATCCTCACGGCATTGGTCGCCGTGGCAGTTTGGGCATGGAAACCCCTACTTTACGTGCTCCTTTTCGGAATCGGCATCGCCGTTTATCTATTCTTGTTTTTGGGGCCAGCGGTTGCCTTGGCTTGGTTCGTGGCCTGGACGCAAGATCGTCGTCCGAAGTATCGGCCAATCAAGCGGCGTACGCCCGCTGCCCCGCTTGTAGCACGCCGGCCCACCGAATAGGTAGCCTGTTCAGCGCGGCAGGTCATCGGTCAGCAACGCACCCGTTAGGACACCACCACGACACCACCACCCATTGAGGTAACGCCATGATTGAACCGCGAATGCTTTTCCGAATCGTGATCGCTTCTTTTGGTCTCGCCAACTTCCTGGCAGGCATACTTTATCTGTTTGATTCGGCAACCTTCGTCATCGGCCTTGCTGAGCCCTCGCAGCATTTGACGACGCAATGGTACGCCGTCCGCGGCGTCTTTAAGATGCTCATGGGATTTTTGCTGATGGGAGGCATGCCACAATTCATCAGGCTCGCCTTTCCAGAGCCACTGGAATCCAACGACGGCGAAGCGCTAGAAACGACCCCGAAAAATCCTTCCGATTAAAGCAACCCACTACCCGCCAGCGGGCTTCTTTGACGCGCCACCGCTCGGGTCCGGTCGTGACCGCCGTGGCGATCGTCGGGCCGCCACCCGGACCGAGCAGACCGCTGTGGCCGGCAAGCCTGCGCTGACTTGGCGAGAGGCCGTGGTATAATCGCTCCATGCGCCGCCCCCGCTTTCAGTTCCGCCTTTCGACCTTGCTCTGGACCACGCTGGCCGTGGCCTGCTGGTTCGGGGGGATGAGGGCCGTCAACGACGCGCTGAGGATCGACTTTAGCGGGACACCAGTACCGATTCGCTTCGAGAAGCCAAACCGATAACCATGCCCCGCGCGCAATTCCGCCTACGCTCCTTGTTCATTCTCACGGCAATCGTGGCCGTTGGGTGCTGGGCCGGGCCGCCGATCTGGGCGAAAAACAGCGCCATCGAAATCCTCTTCGTCGGCGTACTTGTCGCTGCCTTGACTGCCACCCGGTGGCCGTTCAATTGGAACGACCGCCGCATTCGTTAACTTTCTCGCCGGTCCCACTCCGGCCAGCGAACCCCGTTTTGCCGCCGGCAATCGGTAGGTGGTCCCCATGCCGTGCATGATGTGGGCCCTGGCGTGGGCGGTTCGAATTCGACGCGACTCACGATTGCCTTCCCTCGTGCCAGGCCGTGGCCGCCGTGGCGATCATCGGGCGCCACCAGGATCGAGCAGACCGCCACCTCCGGCCAACCCGCACTGACTTGGCGAGGGGCCGTGGTATAATCGCCCCATGCCTCGCCCCCGCTTTCAGTTCCGGCTTTGGACGATCTTCGCCGTTACGGCGCTGGTCGGCTGGGGGATCGTCGCGCTACCTTACTGGGTCCATACCTACCCAAAAGACCAGCGCGCGCAAGAAGACCAGATCCAACTCATGGGCCTAACTGCAAGAGAGCGCAACAAGGAACTTTACGATCGACATTACGATGAGCCGATGACACGATTCGATTTCAGCGCAGAACCCCTCGTGATCGGCCTGATTTCGGTCGCAGCGCTAGCTTCCGGATTGGCCTGCTTCAGGTATGTTCGAGGCCGAACGTCACGATAGGCCCACGATGCCCGCCCCCAGTTCCGGCTTTCGACGTTGCTCTGGATCAAGCTGGCCGTGGCCTGCTGGATCGGCGGGGCGAGGTTCGGACGGCTGGCAGAACGTCGCAACAAGAGAGACTACATCCTGGCCATCCCAGTAGACGCTACGGATTTGCTGGTCGATCCCGCACTCGCCACGCCGGTCCAACGTCGAGTTGGGAGGCGAATCCCAGTCGAGGCAATGCCAACCACCGAATAGGCAATCCGCCCAGCAACACAACTTTGAGCCACTACCCGCTGGCGGGAGCTTGTCGGCACGGTTCGCACCGGCCGGCGGAACATGGCAATAGCGAAGAGCGGACGATATGCACGTCGCACGTCGAGCGGTCGAACCTGCCGTTCGGACGTTCATGAAGCGGTTCACGCGGCTCGCCCTGGGGTTCTCAAAGAAACTCGCGAACCTTGAATCGGCCGTCGCCTTGATCATGGCCAACTACAACTTTTGCTGACGTCCCTCGACGCTGAAGGGCGAGACGCCCGCGATGGCCGCCGGGCTGACCAATCACGTTTGGTCGTTCCACGAGTTGATGGGGGCGCGAAGGGCGGTTAGAATCGTCCGAATGCCACGCCCACGCTTGCAGTTCTGGTTATCAAGCCTCACGAGGGATCGCGGGGCGATGCCCCCGCGAAATGCTTTCGTAATGGGCGCAATAGAGGGAGCCGCTTGTTGCCTTGCGATGTCATGGTTAGATGACGACCATCAGCGTATGCCCCCATGGGTCGCAATCCCAGTCGCCACGCTATTCGGAATATTGATGTACTTTGCGGCCAAGCACGTGCGCTTATAGTGAGAGCGGTCACGATAATTGATGGACTTGCGATCGAGATAATCGGTGGGAATTGGGCGCGAAAGGCGGCGCCGAGTACCGGTGGCCTCTTCTCCTGTGGGGTGGTGACGATGTCGGCTGGCTTGTG
>DATLQY010000903.1:0-3008 GCA_035534975.1 Pirellulales bacterium | reverse complement strand
GAGCGAACATCAATTCAGAAAGTCTATGAGCCGTATCTTGACTGACGAAATGACTGAGGCCATCAGGGCCTACTTCCCGCGTTACCCGACGCGGCAGGCCGTGACGCTCCCCGCGCTGCACGTGGTCAACGAACGGCTGCGCTCGGTGCCGCACCAGGCGGTGGTCGAGATCGCCGAGCTCTTGGAGTTGGCGCCCGCGGAAGTGCAGGACACGCTCAGTTTCTACGGCTTCTTCAAGCAGGACGCGCCGCACGGCGAACAACGCGCTTGGGTCTGCCGCTCGATTTCGTGCGCGCTGCGCGGGGGAGAAGAGGTGCTCGACCACATGTGCGGCAAGCTCGGCATCCGGCCGGGCCAGACGACGGCCGACGGCAAGCTGACTCTCGAATTCGGCGAGTGCCTGGGGGCCTGCGATTTCGCCCCCTGCATGCTCGCCGGAAAGACGTTGTACAAAGACCTCACGCCGGCCAAGGCCGACGAATTCCTGGCATCGTTAGGGTAATTTCTTGGCAGAGTTCGAACCAGTCCTTTTGGCCAATATCGCTAAGCCCGACAGCCACACGCTGCGCGTGTACGAGGCCGGCGGCGGATACCAGGCGCTGCGCAAGGTTTTGACGGAGCTGGACCCTCCCAAGCTGATCGACCTGGTCAAGTCGAGCAACTTGCGAGGGCGGGGAGGCGCGGGCTTCCCCACGGGTCTTAAATGGACCTTCCTGCCCAAGGACCACCCCGGCCCGATCTATATGTGCATCAACGCCGACGAGAGCGAGCCCGGCACGTTCAACAACCGAATCCTGATGGAGCAGGATCCTCATCAGGTGCTCGAAGGCATCATTCTCAGTTGCTACGCCACCCGGGCCACCACGGCCTATGTGTACCTTCGCTACGAGTACCCCATGGCCCTGGCACGGTTGCAGGCGGCCATCGACGAGTGCTATGCAGCCGGATACATCGGCCAGAGGATTCTCGGCGGCGAATTCTCGCTCGATGTCTACATCCACCGCGGCGCCGCGGCGTACATCTGCGGTGAAGAGACCGGTCTGATCGAAAGCCTCGAAGGCCGCCGCGCCTGGCCGCGGATCAAGCCCCCGTTCCCGGCCGTCGAAGGGTTGTTCCGCAAGCCCACCGTGGTGAACAACATCGAGACCGTGGCCTGCGTCACGCACATCGCCTCCCGCGGCGCCGATTGGTTCAAGTCGATCGGCGTCCCCGCCGACCCAAAGAACCCTCGCGATCCGGGCAGTTATGGCCCCAAGCTCTATTGCCTCAGCGGGCACGTCAACCAACCGGGCTGCTACGAAGCCCCGCTGGGGATCACCTGCCGCGAGCTCATCGACCGCCAGGGCGGCGGAGTCTGGAAAGGGCGAAGGGCCAAGGCGGCGATACCCGGTGGCATCAGCATGGGCCTGTTCAGCGAGGCCGAATTCGACACACCTCTCGATTTCGCCGGGCCGGGAAAAGTGGGTTGCCTGGGCCTGGGCACCGCGGCCGTGGTCGTGCTCGACGAAACGGTAAGCATGGTCGATTTTCTACACAACAGTTGCCGCTTCTTTCAGCACGAGAGCTGCGGCCAGTGTACGCCCTGCCGCGAGGGGACCCGCTGGGCACTCGACATGCTCGAGCGGATCAAGGCGGGCCGCGGCCGGCTCAAGGATCTCGAGTTGCTGTTGGAGATCGGCGACTCGATCGGCATCATCCCCGGCACGACGATCTGCGGCCTGGCCGACGGCGCCGCCTGGCCGATCAAGAACGCGATTCGCAAGTTCAAGGGCGAGTTCGAGGATTACATCAAACGCACGAACCACAACGGCTACCAGGTGGCCGAAGCTGTGCCATCTTTGGACGCGAAGGTGCATTCGGGCAGCTTGGTCGTGGTCGAGCCGCCGTGGTGGCACACAGCGGGGACGCATTAAAGGAGTCAGGAGATAGGAGCCAGCTAGGACATTGGGACGGGGACGCGGAGCGTGGGAACGAGGTAACGAGGTACAGAGCAGGAAACGAGTGTGCTAGGATCACCATGGCGAAAGTCATTGTCGATGGACACGAGATCGAGATCGGCGGCCACGAGCGCCTCAACGGCATCCAGGCCGCCCAGCGCGTTGGCGTGGACATTCCCCATTATTGCTGGCACCCGGGCCTGACGGTCGTGGCGAGCTGCCGCATGTGCCTGGTCGAAACCGGAACGCTCGACGCGCAGACCGGCAAGATCACGATGCAGCCCAAATTATCCCCTGCCTGTCAGACGCCGGCCAAGGACGGCACCGTGTTCGTCACCAACAGCGACAAGGTGAAGCAAGCCCACGCCCAGGTCGAAGAGAGTCTCCTGCTACGGCATCCGGTCGACTGCCCGATCTGCGACAAGGCGGGCGAGTGTCATTTGCAAGACTACCATTTCGAGCACGGGCAAAAGGAGCGGCGGGCCGACGTCCGGCCTTTCAGCAGCCGCCGCCGCGAGATGGGCGACACGGTCACGCTGTTCGTCGACCGCTGCGTGATGTGTACCCGTTGCGTCCGCTTCACCCGCGAGATCGCCGGCACCGGCGAGTTGATGGTCACCAACCGCGGGAGCCACGAGGAGATCGACGTCTTCCCCGGATACCCGTTGGCCAATAAGTTGTCTGGCAACGTGGTCGACCTTTGTCCCGTGGGAGCCTTGGGCGATAAGGACTTTCTCTACCAACAGCGCGTCTGGTTCATGAAGCGGCACGCCGGCGTTTGCGCCGGCTGTTCGACCGGCTGCTCGATCTGGGTCGAGGAGAACCAGGATCACGTTTACCGGCTCAAGCCGCGTGAGAACCCGCACATCAACCAGTGGTGGATGTGCGACGAAGGGCGGTACGGATCCCATTATGTCCATAGCGACCAACGTCAGACGGGCCTGCGAAAACACGATGGCAAAGCCGGCAACGAGCATGTGGCGATCGATTGGGGTGTGCTGGCCAAGGAGTTACATGCGAGCCTGTCGTCGGCCGGTCGGTTGAGCGCCGTGCTCTCACCGTACCTCACGG
>DATLQY010000902.1:0-17087 GCA_035534975.1 Pirellulales bacterium | reverse complement strand
CTCCAGCTTAATGCCGTTCTCGACGGCCTCGCGCATATCGTCCGGGCAGCTCGCCCAAGTGCTCTCGTATGTCGCCTCCAAGGGGATACGAACGTTACTATCCGGGTCGAGGTAGACCGCCATGTCGGGTAGATGGTCACGACGTCGGGCACCAGCCCGGCGGCGTGCTGTTCGACGAGGGCTGAAAAGCCTTTCGGCAATAATCCGCCGTTCAACGCATTTCGGATGGCGATCGTCCACGCTTGATGAAAGTCGTGGAACAAATTGGCGTCGACACGTTTCCAATCGTGGATCGGCACGGTGGGCTCTCCTGTTCGGGCTTGCCGCTGATCATTATAAAGTGCTTCCCTTACGCGGGCGATGGGAAAACGGGACGCCAAGTGTGGGAACCGGGTAGCCGGAAAGCAACGCCGTCATCCGCGTCCGCGGAAAACGCAATGCGGCACACTTGGGGTCGTTCGCGATTTGGCGTTCGTTTGCTTGCCGACCAGCCGCCCCGCCGCTAGACTTTGGGGGGTGCCTTTAGCGCCTGTCAGCCTGAAGTCTCGAAAACGCTCGGCGCGCAAGAGGCAACCTGAGCGCGAGGGACTGGGAGTCCGATTCATGGCCGCACATCGACGGCTCGACGTCAAATTCAACAGGGGCAAGAACAGGGACGTTACCGTGGCTGCCTTCGTGGACCGAAATATTCTCGATGAAGCCAGTATCGGCGACTCGGCCGCCGAGCTCTTCAAGCTGGTCGAGGAGCCTGGTCATGTCAAGATCGTGCTCAATTTTTCCAAGGTCGAGGTCATGGCCACCGCCGTGTTGGGCACGTTGATCAAGCTCGATAAGAAGATCAAGGCGATCGGCGGGGGCTTGAAGCTTTGTCACATCCGCCCGGAGATCCATAAAGTCTTCGAGATCACCAAGTTAGACAAGTTGTTCGATATCCATCGCGATGAGATCACGGCCCTTGTCGCTTTCGACGCGGGTCCAGCGCGATGAGGGACCAGGCAATCTCGGTACTTACATGGAACATGGGGATGATACAGTCATCTGCTCCCGCACCTCCGCGGCGATGAAGAACGATCCGGTGACGCAAATCAAATCATCCTCGGCCGCCGTCGCCGAGACGGCTTCCCAGGCCGACCTAGGATTGGGACGGACCTGGCACTTACGGCCGACGAAATCGCGAGCGATGTCGGCCAACTCCTCGGGTGGTACTCCGCGGGGATTGTTCTGATAGCGGGTGAGGATCACGCGGTCGAAACGGGGCGCCAACAATTCGAGCATTCCGCGGACCTCCTTTTCTCGCGTGGTGGCGAAAACCAACACTCGCTCGCGCGCCACGCCAAAGCTTTCATCGAGCGTCGCCAAGAGCGCCGCGATCGAGGCCACGTTGTGAGCCGTATCGAGCACGACCGTCGGCCGCCGGCTGACGACTTCCACCCGTGCCGGCCACCGAACTTCGGCCAGGCCGCGGCGAATCGCGTCGTCGGGCACAAGGCAACCTTGTCGTGCCAGCTCATCCAGCGTTGCCAACGCGACCGCGGCGTTCGCCCCTTGGTGCCGGCCCAACAGCCCGAGGCTTAGCCCGACTCGGGCCTGCTCCAGGCAATCAAGCGGCGATCGGAAATCAATGTGGCCCTGTGCCGGCCCGGCTTCCAATGCGCGGGGCGGCGTGTAGCGGAAATCGAAATCCCGACCCAATTGCCGCAAAAGGCTGCCGGCCTGGCGGCAGACCCGCTCGATTTCGACGCGAGGCTCGTCTTCGACGACGCCGCTGACGACCGGCACGCCGGGCTTGATGATGCCCGCCTTTTCGCGAGCGATTGCGGTCAACGTGTTGCCCAGTTGCCGAGTATGGTCGAAACTGATGCTCGTAATCACCGAGACGGCGGGCCGGCAGACGTTCGTCGAATCGAGTCGGCCGCCCATGCCCACTTCCAGCACCGCGAAGCGCGCCCCGCGGCGGGCGAAGTGGACCAGCGCCATCGCGGTGATCAGATCGAAATAGGTCAGGCGGGCCTCGTTCGACCGACGGTGCTCCGCCCGCTCGTCCATCTCGGCAACGATCGGCCGCAGCGTCTCGACCAGCGACGTCAACTCGGCGGCCGTGCAGCTTTCGCCGTCAATTGCCAGGCGTTCTTCGATCCGCTGCAGGTGGGGCGAGCTGTAGAGTCCGGTGCGGTGGCCCGCCGCCGAAAGCGCCGCGGCGATCATGGCCGCCGTCGAACCTTTACCCTTCGTGCCGGCCACGTGGACGATCGCGAAGCGCTCCTGCGGATCGCCCAACCGCGCGAGCAGTTCTCGCATCCCTTCGAGGCGAAACTCCCGTTCACCGTAGGGGACGAACAGCGTGCGTTCGTAATCAATGCGGGCAAAGAGAAACGCCAACGCGGCCTGGTAGCGATCCTCTTCCGACGTTCGGTCCATAAGCCAGAAGTGAAGATTGTGGGGGAAAGACCCGCAGTTTAGCGACAAATCCCAACGGCGCGCAGGGGCAATGGGATGTTGGATTGCGGATTTCGGATTGCGGATTCGTTAGACATCTTCTTCTTCAACGACGTGGACTCCCGTGCGCATTCCGTCGCGAGTCCTGTTTCGCATGTGCCCTTCTGCGGGTTAATCGACGAATCCGACATCCGCAATCCGAAATTCGCAATTCTCACAATTGCTTTTGCATTTCGCCGGCGCGGCGACCTATAATGGGCTTCCGATTCAATCCTCGAGGAGAGCGCGACGATGTACTTGCGAATGGCGGTGGCCTGCCTGATCTGGATGATTGCTCTCACAGCGCCGGCCCAAGAGTACCGCGTCGAACGGATGGAATCGCCGCCGCCGGAGGGCGTGGCGCCGGCCATCGCCGAACGCCTGGCACCGGCGTGCTTCAAGGTCACCAGCGGCAAACGCACGATCTGTGAACTTTGGCCGTCAAGCGAGTGGACCGTCGCGGCCGATTTCAAGTCGTCCAGCTCCGAGATTTACCCCTTCGAGATTGGACAATTGATCGGTGTCGTGCGTTATCCTCGCAAGGGCGGTGACTTCCGCGGACGCGAAATCCCCAAGGGGATCTATACCCTCAGGTACGGCTTGCAGCCGCAAGACGGCAACCACGTCGGCACGTCGGATACTCGCGATTTTCTGCTGCTTTTGTCCGCGGCCGACGACACCGATCCGCGGCCGGTGGACAAGGCGCGGTTGTTCAAGCTCAGCGCCAAGACGTCGGGCACGACCCATCCGGCCATGTTGAGCCTGCTCGCCGCGCCCGCCGAGCCCGGCGACCTGCCTGCCGTGATCCACAACGAATCTCGCGAGCTGTGGAGTTTGCGGTTCGCCAACCCCTCGAAAGCAGGCGACACGACGGCCAACCTGGTCGTCGAGTTGGTCGTCGTCGGCAAGGCTGCGGAGTGACCGTGACCAACCGCATTCTCATCTTGTTGCTGGTTGCAACGATCGCAGCTTCGACCGCCGGCTGGCAGATCGATGGCTCGGCCGACGAGCCGGCCAAGGTCACCGGCGCGGTTTCCGAACCCAGTGACGCGATTTCCGACTCAACCGAACCGATTTCCGACTCCACCAAACGGGCGGCCGGCGCGAAGAAGCCCAAGTACCGTTCGCAATCATTGCGCGGCCGGGTCGTGTGGATGGCCGACGTCATGCTCGAGAGGTACGGCATCGAGACCGACGCCGACGCCGTCCATGCGCAAGTGGCCCTGGATGCGGACGACGGCACGCTTTACCCGATCGTCAAGGATTTCCGCGGACGGGCCTTCCACGTCGACGAGCGGTTGCGCGACGTCGAGATGGAACTGCTGGTCCGCCGCTACGATGGTTCGCCGCTTGTGCAAGTTCTGCGGATTTACACGCTCAAGCCCGACGGTAAGTACGAGCTCGACTACTGGTGCGACGTGTGCGCGATCCCGATGTACGAACTGAAGGAGTGCGAGTGCTGCCAGGGACCTATCCGCATCCGTGAACGGCCGGTGGAAAAGGGGTCCGACGCCAATGGAACGAAGACGACGAAAGGGACGAAGCCATGAAAGCCGACGCGCCGGACGAGATTCCCGAAATCGCCGTGGCCGGCGACCTGACCGATTGCGAGGGAGACCTGACGCAGCAGTTTCTCGAAGTGCCGCCCGGCGGACGTTGCGTGATCTATTTCGACTCACCGGGAGGGAGCCCCTACTCCGGCATGTCGCTGATGTCGCTGATTCTGCTGCGCGGGTTGCGTGCGACGGGAGTGGTGACCGGCGAATGTTCGTCGGCGGCGCTATGGCCCTTCGCCGCCTGTTCGCGGCGACTGGTGGTGCCGTACAGCGTGCTCTTGTTTCATCCGATGAAGTGGCAGAGTGAGGAGCACGTCGGCCTGGCCGAGGCGTCCGAGTGGGCACGGCACTTCGGCCAGCTCGAATCGGACATGGACCAATTACTGGCGGATTTATTCGGAATCTCGAAGGCCGAAATGGACCGCTGGATGCAGCCCGGCCGGTATGTCTCAGGCCGCGAGTTGTCCGAGAACGGCCTGGCGGAGTTGGTCGAGCTGAAGCCGCTCAAGCTGTTCGAAAAGAACGGCGCGCCGGGCCGGCGGAAGCCGAGTCGGGCGGGACGCGGCTATACCGCGCGCGGCCAGGAATGAGACGTATTTCGTCTCGCATTCGTACGCCGGCCCGCCATTGGTAAGCGTTGGTGGCCTGCGCCCGCCGACCCGCTGCGCGGGTGCCCCGGGTCTTGTCCCACCCTGCGTCAACGATCCGCGCTTCCTTAGCTCGTAGGGTGGGACAAGATCGCGCAGCGATCGAAGGCCCACCATCCGTTTTCGTATGCGACGATCGATGGCCGGCGACCCCGATGGTGGGCCGGCGCTCGCCTGAGGCGAGCTTGTCCCACCCTACGTGCCGCCTGCGGCAGACACTTGTTCTACGGACCAATGCCGCGAGGGTTCTCGGCCAGGAAGTCGCGAGGGCCGCGGGTGGTGTAGTACGGGTACGTCACCTGGGCCGTCTGCGGACCGCCATAGGCGGCGGCGCCGTCGTCGTAACCGCCTGCGGGGCAGCCCCGATGGCCGAAAATGCCGCAGCCGCGATTGGCGAACAAGCCCTGGCGACAACCTTGTCGGCAGCGCCGTTGACCGCAAAGGCGGTGTTGACCGCAATTACAGCATCCGCTGCCGAGCCCCATCAGGGCCACCAGCAGCGCGGCGATGATCGTGCGTTTCATGGGTCGAATTCCTTTCGATTGGGTCGCAAGCCTGAAGGGGTTATCGTCCCCAAAATCCGTCGAATTGAAGAAATCAGCAGAATTGCGCCGTCGGCTACAACCCTCCTATTTAGCGTAGACGTTACGACCGGACTGGCGTAGATTGAAGATCGAATTTGGAGAGCACGAGGAAGAAAGAAAACGGATTGACGAAAAGCAAGAAGGATCACGGAGGCGTCGCCATGCTCGGAGACCGTTTTTTCTCAATGGCTTGCGCAAAGAAGACATGGATGGGCACCCATGTCCGATTCTGTAGGGAACGCCCTCCGTGGCCTCCGTGGCGTTCCGTGCCCTGGGTACCGACGTCGAAACCCGTTTCACGGAACGCCACGGAGGGTGTTCTCTACAGGTGCCATTGGTTGCTTTTGGTTTTATCGATCGCAGGCGCTCTGGCGGCGCCTTGCCGCCTGGCGGCCGCCGACAAGCCGGCCAGCCGCGCCGCGATCGAACCCGGGCCCGCGGCCCAAGCACGTTTGCAAACCGCACTGATCGAAGCTTCGCCCGGCGCGACGATCGAACTGGCCGCCGGCACGTTCGACTTTACGGCAACGCTTTCGCTCGACGTGCCGAACGTGACGCTGCGCGGGCAGGGCCGCGACGAAACCATTCTGAACTTCGCCGGCTTGTTACCGGGCACCGGTGGCGAGGGGCTGGCAGTCACCAGCGGCGGCTTCACGCTCGAAGACCTGGCTGTCGTCGATGTCAAGGGCGACGCGGTCAAGGTCACAGGCGCCGACGGCGTGACGCTCCGCCGCCTGCGCGTCGAATGGACCGGCGGCGCGAAACCGACCAACGGTTCGTACGGTCTTTACCCGGTGCTCTGCCGCAATGTGCTGGTCGAAGACTGCGTCGTGCGTGGATCGTCTGACGCGGGCATCTACGTCGGCCAGTCGCAAAACATCGTCGTCCGCCGCAACCTCGCCGAGCAGAACGTGGCCGGCATCGAAATCGAAAACTCCCTCGACGCCGACGTGCTCGACAACGAACTGACCGATAACTCCGCCGGAATCCTCGTCTTCACGCTCCCCGACCTGGTGCAAAAGGAGGGGCGCAACTGCCGTGTGTTCAAGAACCGCGTGGTCGCGAACAACCACGAGAACTTCGCGCCCAAGGGAAACATCGTCGCCCAGGTGCCCGCCGGGACGGGCATCATGGTGATGGCCGCCGACTCGATCGAAATCTTCGACAACGAGCTTTCGGACAATCAGACGGTCAACCTGACCATCGTCAGTTACCTGGCCGCGAAGCTCAAGTTCACCGATCGTGAGTTTGACCCGTTCCCCGAGGCGATCTTCGTCCACGACAACCGTTTCGCGGGAGGTGGCGACAAGCCGGCGGGCGAGCTGGCCCTGCTCAAGGTCGTGCTCTTCCGGCGCACCCTGCCCGACATCATCTGCGACTGGGCGCAAGATCCGGCCAAGCTCGTCGACGGCGAATTGCCCCTCGAGCTGCAACTGCGGCTTGCAAACAACGGCGACGCCGACTTCGCGCGGATCGACCTGGCCTCGACGATTCCCGACCCCAAGAAAGTAAGCCAGGACATCAAGCCTTACACCGGCAGTCTGCCGCGGCTTCCGCCGGTGAAACTGGCTGCGACGACGGCGAAACCCTCGCTTTCAGGCCGCGCGCCGCCACGGAAGCTGTCGGAATATCGCCTCTTCGAGGGTAACGGCGCCTCGCAACGTCCGCTGGCGGGCGTGATTGCGTACGACGTGGCGACGCCGCTTTTTTCCGACTACAGCGTCAAGCACCGCTTTGTCCAGGTTCCCAAGGGAATGCCGGCGGATTACACGGCTGACGGTACGATCGAGCTGCCCGTCGGCACGCGAATCGCAAAGACGTTCGCCATGCCGCGCGACCTGCGGCGGCCGGACGAGGGCGAGCGACTGTTGGAGACGCGGATCCTCCAGCGCACCAGCGAGGGCTGGACCGGCCAGGCGTACGTCTGGAACGACAAGCAGACCGAGGCCGTGCTGCAAGTGGCGGGCGGAACGCTCGACATCGAGTGGGTCCACACCGATGGTCGAGCGCGCCGGAACCACTACATCGTTCCGAACGTCAATCAATGTAAGGGGTGCCACACGACCAACCGCGGCATGCAACCGATCGGCCTGAAGGCGCGGCACCTCAACCACGATTTCGCTTACGCCGAGGGTGCCGAGAACCAATTGGCCCATTGGGCCCGCATCGGCGCCTTGGCCGGCGCGCCCGCGCCCGCCGACGCGCCGCGGTTGTCGGCCTGGGACGACGAAACGGCCGGACTTGAAGCACGTGCGCGGGCCTGGCTCGAAGTCAACTGCGCCCATTGTCATCAGCCGGGCGGCCACGCGCAGAATTCAGGGCTGGACCTGCTGGCGGGCCAGACCGACCCGACGAAGCTGGGTATTCTCAAACCGCCGGTCGCGGCAGGCACGGGTTCGGGCGGTCTGCAGTACGACATTGTGCCCGGCAAGCCGGAGAAGTCGATTTTGATGTTCCGGCTCGTTTCGACCCACCCCGACGTCATGATGCCGGAGCTGGGCAAGCGATTGGTCCACGAGGAAGGCGTAGAGCTCGTCCGCCAGTGGATTGTCGCGCTGAACCGTCAATGATCAGGCTAACGTCGATCGCGTATCGTTACGAAGGTCAACCTGAGCTCGTGGACCAGGTTGTCGAGAAGCCTTGACTCGTCGGGTGTGCGATTGCCGTTCGTTTTTTGCTCGAGCATCTCGAGCGAATCGATGAAGTGCTTGGCCTCGTCGAGCCGCACTTCCGCTTTGCCGGATTCGGGATGGACGAGCTGGCCCAACGCGACGAGCGCTTGCGTAGCGAGCGTCGTCAACAGAACGGCGAGCGTGGCGGGCGGAAGCTCGCCACGCTGTGGTTCGACGGGCGGGCGCGACGGTTCCGCCGAGGGCGACGGGGTGGGTGTCGTCGGCTCTTGAGCCGTTTTCTTCCGATCGAGGGCTTCTTTCTCGGCCTGGACCCGGCTCTTCCAGCCTTCGTCGATGATGATCTTCGGTTTTTCAGCGGATGGGTCGTTCGGGCGGTCGGACAATTTCGATTCTCCTGGTCTTGCACGATGTTCTCGCGGCTTGGAAACCGTCATATTATCAATCGCTCGTTTCAAGTCCAGGATTGCCGACAGGACCCGATTCTGTAGGGAACGCCCTCCGCGGCGTTGGAAGGCGTTCCCTTCGGACGCCGTTGCCGAAGGATGCCGGTCGGCGGTATGCTTGACGGTATGAAGTCCATGTTGCGTGTCGCGGGTTGCCAATTCGCCGTGTCCGGCGACATTGAATCCAACCGCCGGCAGATCCTCGCCCAAATTGATGAAGCGGCTGCCGCCGGCGCGCAGGTCGTGCAATTCCCCGAAGCGGCGCTGTCGGGCTATGCCGGCGTCGACGTTGGCGATTTCAGCCTCCTCGACTGGGACGCGCTGCAGCGGGCGACCGACGATGTTCGCCGCGCAGCCGCGCTGCGCAAAGTCTGGGTGCTCCTTGGTTCGGCGCACCGGCTTTCCGAGTCTCATCGGCCGCACAACTCGGTCTACGTGATCTCCGACGAAGGGCGCATTGCCGACCGCTACGACAAGCGGTTCTGCACGGGCACGGACGGACCACGCCCGGAGATGGATTTGAAGCACTATTCGCCCGGTGACCACGCGACCACGTTCGAGGTCGCGGGGCACCGCTGCGGCGTGCTGATCTGCTACGACTATCGCTTCCCGGAGCTGTACCGCGACCTGAAGCGGCGCGGTGTCGAGATCCTGTTCCAGTCGTTCCACAATGCCCGCCGTGACCATCAGACGTTCCGGCATCGCAACATCTGGAAGCAAATCGTGCCGGCCACGATGATGTGCCATGCGGCGACCAACCACTTTTGGGTGCTGGCGGTCAATAGCTCTGCTAAGTACTCGATGTGGGCCAACTTCTTCGTCCGCCCCGACGGCCGCATCGCCGGCCGACTGGAGCTTCACGAGACGGGTGTGCTGATCGGCGAAGTCGATCCGGAACTCGAGTTTTGGGACGCTTCCGCCCCGTGGCGTTCACGCGCCATGCAGGGCACACTCCATAGCGGCGAACTGGTCGATGATCCGCGGAGCAGGGATCGAACGTCGTATTGACTTGCCTCGCCGCGCCCGGCTGTTTAGGATGTGAGATCTGCGCCGTATGCAAGTACCGCCCGCCCCGGTCCCGCCCAGAGGAGGCCCCCGATGAAATCCGTCGTCCGAACACTCACCCATTTGTTGGCGATGGTGTACGCCCTGACCGCCACGGCATGGTCCGCCGACAACACACCTCCGGAAGGATTCGTGGCCCTGTTCAATGGCAAGGATATGGCCGGATGGAAGGGCCTTTTGGCGCCGCCGCTGGATAACCCCGCCAAACGCGCCGAGGCGTCGCCCGACGAGCTCGCCAAGGCGCAGAAGGAGGCCGACGACGACATGCGGGCCCATTGGAAAGCCGTCGATGGCGTGATCGTGTTCGATGGCAAAGGGCGGAGCCTCTGCACGGCCAAGGACTACGGCGATTTCGAGATGTTCGTCGACTGGAAGATCGAGGCCTTGGGCGACAGCGGCCTGTACCTCCGCGGCACGCCTCAGGTGCAGATTTGGGATCCCTTCACCGATCCCTTGAAAAATAGCATTGGCTCCGGAGGTTTGTACAACAACCAGAAGCCCGAAAACCCCTCGAAGCCGAGCAAGGTGGCCGACAAGCCGATCGGCCAGTGGAACACCTTCAAGATCAAGATGGTCGGAGATCGCGTGACCGTACACCTCAACGGTGAACTGGTCGTCGACAACGTCGTGCTCGAAAACTACTGGGAGCGCGACAAGCCGGTCTACTCGATCGGGCAGATCGAGCTGCAGAACCACGGCAACTCGCTCTATTTCAAGAATATCTACATCCGCGAGCTCCCGCGTTAGGGCTTTGCCACGAGAAAGTGGTGGCTGGTGGCAGTGGCTAAGCGATGCCCCGGCTCGTGGGGCGGGTTTCCAACCTGCCATACACCTTGCGATGGCAGGTTGGAAACCTGCCCCACACGCTCTGGCCCAGCCATCGTGGATGTCTCATTCTCGACTTTGTGAAGTATAGCTAGGCAGAAAGGCCCGTACCGTGCGGAATTCGTTCGCTCGTTCCATTTTGGTTGGGCTGTTACCTTTCTTTGTCCATTGCGTCACACCGTCCCATGCCCAACAGATCAAGTTCCTCGAAGGCCACCCCGGACCCGTCCTGACCACGGCCTACGCGCCCAACGGTAAGCTGATTGTCAGCGGGGGGAACGACGGCACGCTGCGGCTATGGGATCGGGCGACCGGACAGTTGATCGCGACGATCGCCGACCATCAGGGTGCGGTGCTCAGTCTGGCTGTGACTCGCGACGGAACGAAGTTCGCCAGCGGCGGAATGGACCACACGGCCCGCGTTTACGACCTGCCGAACCGCGATCCGCTGGTGAGCTTCGCCGCGTTGATCGGCGAGCCGACCGCCCTGGCGGTTTCGGCCGACGGAAAGCTGGTTGTCAGCGGCGACAAGGCGAACCTCGTGCGGCTCTGGAACCCCGATAACGGCCAGCCGGTGCGGGATTTCGCCGGTTCGGCCGCGCCCATCGTCGCGCTCGATCTTTCGCCCGACGGCAAGCAGGTGCTGGCCGGAGGCGCCGACGGCAGCCTGCGCGGCTGGGATGTGGCCAGCGGCTCACTATCCGGCGCGATCACCACCGCGGTGGTCAACGGTCTGGCGATCCATCCCGACGGCAAACAGGTGTTCTCCGCGGGCAACGACGGTGTGCTGCGACGGCATACCTGGCCACCGGTCGCACCGTTGACGTTCGCCGCCCACACGAACCAGGTCACCGGCGTCGCCATCTCCAGTACCGGCCAACTCATCGTATCCAGCGGCACCGACCAGATCGTGAAAATCTCGAACGCAGCCAACGGCCAGGCAATCCGCAATCTTGCGGGACAGACGGGGCCGGTCACGGCCCTTGCCGTCAGCCCAGACGACAACGTCATTGCCGCGGCCAACGAGGCCGGTCTGATCCGCCTTTGGA
Source organism: Pirellulales bacterium (assembly GCA_035534975.1). Classification (GTDB taxonomy): domain Bacteria; phylum Planctomycetota; class Planctomycetia; order Pirellulales; family JAICIG01; genus DATKSN01. The sequence goes on along the minus strand of DATLQY010000902.1, from coordinate 5,810 downwards.
ACGCCGCCGACGGCGCCGACCGATTGACGCTTGCCGGACACACTGGCGCTGTGACCAGCCTGGCATTCGATGCCGATTCCAAGCGTCTCATCTCAACCGGGGTCGATGGTGCGGCGCGGCTCTGGCAGTTGCCCGTCGCGCCTCGCACGCTCGCCGGGCACACGATGCCAGTCATGGCCCTGGCCGCCAGCCGCGATGGCAAGCTCGCCGTCTCCGCCGGCGCCGACGGCGCGGCGTGGGTCTGGAACCTGGCCGACGGCAAGGCGCTGCATATCCTGGTGGGGCACGCGCAGGGGGCGACCAGCGCCACGATGCGAGGCGATGCCCGGCAGATGGCCGTGGGCGACGGCAGGGGCCGGATTCGCTTCTGGGATCCCTCCGGCGGCACGCTCGAAGGCGACCTGGGAGCCCACGGCGCGGTCGTCACTTCGTTGGCTTATCATCCCAACAACGAAATCCTCGCTTCGACCGCCGCCGACGGCACGGCCAAACTCTGGCGGCTCCCATACGTCGCACCGCGAATTCTGGCGGGCCACACCGAAGGGGTGACGGCCGCCGCCGTATCATCCGACGGTCGTTGGGTCGTCTCCGGCGGCGCCGATGCGACGGTCAGGCTATTCGACGCAAACTCATCGCGGCAAGTCAGGCAGTTTGCCGGCCACGTCGGGCCGGTCGTATCGTTGGCTCTGGGCGCCGACGAACGTATCGTTGCCGCAGGCAACAACGCCGGCGCGATCCGTTTCTGGGACCAGGCCGACGCCGGCGAAGGCACGCGCGGCATGATTACGGGACACGTTGGCAACGTCGCGGGACTGGCATTCCATCCCGGCGGCAAGGAGATTGCTTCGGCCGGACAGGACAGCACGATCCGCATCTGGCGATTGCCCGTGGCTCCCCGGGTACTGGCCGGCCACACCAAGCCCGTCCAGACGGTCGCGGTTAGCCGTGACGGCAAGTTCGTCGTCACGGCCGGCGCCGACGACACGGCGCGGCTCTACACTTTGGCCGACGGCAAGCTGGTACATGTGTTGGCCGCCCATACCGCCGCCGTGACCGCACTGGCCTTCAACGCCGGCGCGACGCGGCTGGTGACTGCCAGCGCCGACAAGGTTCTGCGCATTTGGGATGTGGACACCGGCAGGCAGGTCGCCGTTTGCGAAGGCCATGCCGCCGAAGCGCGCACCGTGGTCTTCAGCCCGGATGGGGCGCAAATCTTCTCCGGCGCGGCCGACGGCGGAATCAAGCAGTGGAACGCGGCCGATGGCAAATTCGTCCGCGACCTGCTCGGCCATACCGGCGCGGTGTCGGGCGTCGTCGTCGTTCCCAACGGCCAGTCGCTCGTCTCCGCATCGGCCGACGGTACGCTACGCGTTTGGACCCTGGCCGACGGCACATCGGTGCGGAGCATCGCACATGGCGCGGCCGTCACGAACCTGGCGATCACCGCCGACGGCGGCAAGCTTGCCTCCGGCGGCGCCGACAATCTGGTCAAAATTTGGAACGCGGCCGACGGCGCGGCGGCAGGCGTCTTGCCTGCGCATTCGGCCGCGTTGACGGGCATCGCCTTCAGCGGCGACGGCCTTCGAGTGGCCAGTGGCTCGGCCGACGGCACGTTGCGAGTCTGCGATCTGGCGGGCCGCCCGTTGGAACAGTTCACGACGCCCGGCGTGGCAATTGGCGGCATAGCCATCGCCCCTGACGACAAAACGCTCGTCGTCGGCGCCGGCAACCAGGCGAAAATCTTCCAAACCTCGCTAGTAAGGATCATCGTCGGGCATGAGGGTGCCGTGACGAGCGCGGCCTACACGCCCGATGGTAGCCATTTGGTCACAGGCGGCGTCGACAAGTCGGTACGGCTCTGGAAAATCGAAGACGGCACGGCGGTCCGTTCGTTCGCCGGCGCGACCGACGCCGTGGCGTCGGTGGCCATCAGTGGCGACGGCGCGTTCGTGGTTGCCGGCGGCGCGGACAAGACGGTGCAGGTTTGGAAACTGGCCGACGCCACGTTGACCGCATCGTTCGTGCATCCCGTCGCCGTGCGAAGCGTGAGCGTGTCGAAGGACGGCGACCGCGTCGCCGCCGGCGGCGACGAGCCGATCGTGCGACTTTGGGACCGAGCCAGCGGCCGCGAGCTGGAGAACTTCGCCGGACATGCCGCGGGAATATTGAGCGTGGCGCTCACGTCGGATGGTACGTCGCTTGTCTCAGCCAGTGGCGATAAATCGCTGCGCGTCTGGACGCCGGCGGCGCTACGGATCGTCGTGGCGCACGAGGGCAAGGCAAACCGTGTGGATTTTTTACCTGAGGGTGGGCAGTTTGCCACAGCCGGAGACGACAAGCTCGTCAAGCTCTGGGGCATGCAAGGAAAGGCGCCACGGCCGTTGGTCGGCGCGACGGGCACCGTGCTCGCTCTGGCCGTGGCCGACGGTACGCAGGTAGCAGGCGCGGGGAGCGACAACAGCGTTTATCTTTGGAACACCGCCGACGGCAGCCTGGCGAAGACCATTGCCACGCCGGCGGCCGTGAACACGTTGGCGTACAGCGCCGACGGCCAGCGCTTGGCCGCCGGTGGCGCCGACGGTCACCTGCGTATCGTGCGGGCCGCCGACGGACGCTTGCTCGAAGACATCACAACCCCCGCGGCCATTTCGAGCCTGGCCTTCGCCAACGACCAACAGACGGTCCTTTACGGCGCGGGGAACAACGCCTTCATCTGCAGGAGCTCGCTGGTGCGGCTGTTCAGCGGTCACGAAGGCGGGGTCACCTGCGCGGCCTTCGTGCCCGGTGGCGAGGATCTGCTGACCGGGGGTGCGGATAAGACGTTGCGAGTTTGGGACCTGACCGGCAAGAAAGAGCCTCGCCAGTTGGCCACGCTCACCGCGGCCGTGACCGACGTTGCTACAAGTCCCAATGGCAAACTGGCCGCCGCTGCTGGCGACAAGAGCGCGACGGTTTGGGACCTGGCCGACGGCGCCGCGGTGCGAACGCTCGACACGCCGGACGCGGTGCGAAGCCTGGTCTTCTCGCGCGATAGCCGCACGATCGTTCTCGGAGGCGACGACCTGAGGGCGAGCGCGTACGACGTCGGCGGTGGACTGTTGCTGGAGCAACTGGTCCACGCGGCGCCGGTCACGACGGTCGCATTCGCGGCGGGCTCGAACCGGGTGGTCACCGGCAGCGCCGACGGCTCGGTGCGGCTCTGGACTGCGTCGGTCACCCGCGCCGTGCAAGCGCACCGGGGACCAGCTCGCGGACTTGTCTTGGCGACGGCCGGCGACTGGCTGTTCAGTGCCGGCGACGAGGGGCTCGCCCAATGGGACCCGGCCGACTTCAAGCCCATGCGAACGTTCGCGGCCGATGGACTGACGGCGGTGAATGCGGTCGCCGTCAGCGGCGACGGTAAGGTCCTGGCTGTCGGCGGCAAACCGAGCGCCGGACCGGGGAACGTACTGGTCTGGAACGCCGACGGCCAGCCGCGCGGCGCCATTGAGCTAGCCGCCGCGCCGACGAGCCTCTCGTTGTCGAACGACGGAACGCAGCTCGTCGCCGGCTGCGCCGACAAGCTGGCGCGGAACTATCGCTTCATCGCCGGCAAGGAGCCCGTTTGGGCCTTGACCAACGATTTCGTCGGCCACACCGAGGCGCTCACGGCCGTGGCCTTGGCGGGCAACGGAGGAAGCTTGTTCAGCGCCGGCGCCGACAAGACACTGAAGCGATGGCTGGCCGCGTCGGGCCGCGCCACGCTGACTTTGGCCGAGCACGCTCGGCCGGTGTACGGCCTCGATTTCAGCCCCGACGGCTCGCGGCTGGCCACCGCTTCGGCCGACGCCAGCGGAAAGCTATGGAACACGGCAGACGGCGCGCCTGTGGCCCAGTTCATCGGCCATCAAGGCCCGGTTTACGCGATCGCATTCCATCCCAACGGGCAGTCGCTTTTCACGTGCGGCGCCGACCGCACGCTCCGTCTTTGGGACTCTTCCGGCGCCGAGACGAAGCAATGGACCAAGGGGATCGAGGGGGGGTTGTACACGCTCGCTGTTTCGCCCAACGGCAGTTTCGTCGCGGCGGGCGGCACGCAACGGCAGTTGCAGCTTTGGAACGTGGCCCAGGCCGAGGCCGTCTTGTCGCTTATCGGTCCCAGTGACGACCTTTGCCGTGTGGCCTTCAATCCGGCCGGCAACCGCGTCGCCACGCTCGATTACGCCGGCGGTCTGTTCATCTGGGACGCCAACAACGGCGGCTTGTTGCACCACCAGCAGCTTCCCGTCGCCGCCGGATACTCGTTGGCCTATGCGCCGGACGGCAAGGAGCTAGCGATCGGCGCCTCCGATGCGCGCCTGATCTTGCTGGCCCTTCCGGCGGGAGCGCAATAGGCCATTTTATTCTTTCTCGTCCAAGAGCGCCTCGCGGCCCTGGCGGAAGAAGCCGTTGAGGATTCCTTGTCCCGTACGCATGGTGTCTGGGTCGCGGTCCTGGATGCGCGAAAGGGTATTGGTGACCAGCGGCTTGATCAAGAGAGGGTAGGCTTCCATCCCTTCGACGAGCGTGCCGGCAACGTCGGCGGTGATTTGCTCGGCGGTGATCGCCACGAGGAGATGGTCGACCTGACCCGCCGCGGCGACCTCGGAGCGGTCCATCGTGAAATGGATGGCGACCGCCTTGCCGGCCGCGTCGCGCTCGACGCGGGGGCGGACGTCGAACAGCCGGTCACGTTCGAGCCGGGCCTTCGCCAACTCGGCCGCGAGCCGTTGCCTGGTCGGGACATTGGCTTCGGCGCCCACCTTTTCGGAAAGCTCGACGATCCGGTCGTTGGTGGACGTCAATCGCAAGGCCGTCAAGCCGACGACCAGGTCGACGAGCTCGTCCATCGAGGAAACCCTGGGCGTCTTCAACAGCCGCTCGCGAACCTGGTCCCGTAGTGCTTGCGTCTGTGAGGAACTGTCGGCCGCGGGGCGACCACCGCGCGAGCGCTCCGGGTCGGTCATCTTGAGAAACTTCGCGACGGCGTGGTTCGCCAGCGGGACAACGTCGGTCGCGACCGTCAATTGACTTTCGAATCGCGCCTGGTTCGCCCCTTTCTCGCCACGTTGGATACGCGCCCCGAGGGCCAGGTCGAGCTGGCTGGGTTCGGGCGACCAGGCGGAGTGCTTGAGTCGTGTCGAGGCGACCAGCTTGACGGAGTCCTTGGCGAAATTCGTTTCCTCCGGATCGAAGCCGAGTTTGAACGATTCGATCGAATTTTCGTTTTCGAACAGTGGCTTGAGCAACTCGACGATGCCGTCGTTGAGCTTGAGCACGTCGAGCGCTATAGGCTTTTGCGACGGATCGGCGGCGAGGACCCCGAGTAACCGGCCTCCGAGGTTTCGCAGCTTCTCAGCTCGCTCGCCGTCACGAGACTTCTCCGTTTTGTCATTACGGCGAGGTTTCTCCGCACGGGGCGGCGCGCGGCGAGTCGGAGGAGGGATATCTTCCTGGGCCAGAGCGGCATGACAAACGCCCGCCAACACCAGCAACAGCGCGGATCCAAAAGTTGTCGCCTTCATGTACACGTCTCCTGTGCGGGGGGCTTTCTCTGTTCTACGGATGCTAGCGGCACCTGGGTTCAACTTGATTGCTACCATGATCCGTGCCGGGATGCCAGAGGAAATCTGGGGGAAAAGGGCACACGGTGCGGATCTTGCGGGATTTCCTTGTGGGCGGTGCGCACGCTAGTAACCGTTATACTTCACGCGGCCAGGAATGAAATCACCTGGCACGTAGTTGGCTATAGGTAGGAAAAGAGCGGGGACGCCTCGAAAGCGGTTTAGAGT
>DATLQY010000901.1:0-2070 GCA_035534975.1 Pirellulales bacterium | reverse complement strand
AAAGAATGGCGAATCAGAGGCGTGCTGGAGCGATCGAGACCTCACTAGATTAAACGTCTGGACATGCGGCATCTTACCCGGCCGTACCCCATTGTGTCCAGAGCGGTTTCGTCAATAAATCTTCCCCCTTCCCCGGTGCTCCCCTTAACGGAGCGCGTCAACATCCAGTTCCCCAAACTTCACGTACCGCGCAAGCCGCTCGGTGCCGCGGAGGAACTCGACGCGGGCCTGTTCGCCGGCCTTGTACCTGGCGATCGCCGCGATCATGCCGCGCAGGTCGTGGACCGGATCGCCGCCAATCTGCGTAACCACGTCGCCCATCTCAATTCCCGCGATCTGGGCGGCACCATTGGCCACGACGGCGTCCACCTTACAGCCCCGAGGGTCGTTGGACCCGCGCACCCCCAGCATCGCGCCCCGGCGGCGGTCGATCGTGACACCGGGAAATGCCTTGCGCAACGACTCTTCGCCCTCGTCAGTGACTTCGGTCGTGTACAGGCTGATCGACTGCAAATGGGTCAATTCTCGTACTCTTGCGAGGCTTTCGTCGTTGAACTCGGCGCCGTGCAGCAGAAGGTGACTGACATGGACCAGATCTGCGAGGTGCTCCAAACCGGCTTTGCCACCCTTCCATTTCTTGCCCAGCCTCACTTCATAGACGTACTCTTCGTCTTCGATGCCTACGGGTGCAAGCTCGCCTCCCAGGCGGCCGATCGCCGCGACGGCGCGTCGCTGGTCGGCGATCCGCTGCGAACGCAGGGCAGTCGCCGCCGGTTGGGCCGCGTGCGGGTACGACGAGGTGGCCAATACCCTCAAAGCGGCCCGAGCCGACGTTCTCGTTTCCGTCTCCGACGTCCGGGACAATGCGTCGAGGATGTCGACGGCCCGTCGGGCAACCTCGGCACGGTTGCCGTTGGCCGCGGAGGCAAGTGGTTCAACGGCCGCACGGCCCGCTTGCCGCAAATGGCGACTGGCCGCGCGGCGGACGGCGAAACTGCCGCCGTCGAGATCCGCGACCCAACGTCCAATCGTGTCGGCCGAAGGCTCGCCAGGCGTTTCGTCCGCCTGGGCCGGCACCGCGGCGAAAGCCGCGTAGCACACGGCGGCCCAAATGGAAGCCGATCGTTTCCTGCTTGCCAAGTTCATGCCAGGTTACCAAGCACCCCAATGACGCCTGGTTCCCATTATAGAGCGGCGGCCCGTGCCGACGCCAGCGGATGCTCGAGACGGTGGTGGTGCCCCAGCAGCCGTTACCCCACTACCCTCGAGACGAGTCCCGTCAGCCAGCCCTCGCATGGGGTTCGCCGGGCTCGTCCGAATGGGCCTGGAGCTCGGCGCGCGCGAACCGTTCGGGCACAAGCAGCGCCAGCCACCAGCGCCGCAGGTTGGCCGGCGTGGGCCGGCAGGCGAGCAGTGCGACGCCCAGCGAGCAACACACAATCGTCATCGCGAGGCCCGCCGGCAGCAACAACAAAAGCGCGCAGGTCGCCGACATGGCCAACGGCGGCACCCAGCGGCAGCAACGGTTGATACGTTTCGCCAGCGCCACCATCTCGGCCGTGTCCAAGGCGAAACAGGCGTGCGCCAACACCGACAAGATGAACGACCCGAACACGAACACCTGGCACACCAGCAGGAAATAATCCATGCGGGTCATGTAGGTCAAGGGGGGCAGGCTTGAGTCGATCGTGATCCGGTAGGCGACGACCGTGAGCATGGCCGTCACGCCGACGCCGATCTGCGAGCCGAACTCCTTGGGATCCATCCAGAACACCGACCAGCTCGTGATCACGATCGGCAACAGCGGCAGGACGATCGACCACCAATAATAGTGCGGATCTCGCTCGATTTTGATTCGAAACGTGAACCGTGAATAGGTTTCGTTCAGTCGCGGATAGCGGTTCTTGGTGACCTCGCTCGACGTTGCCAGCAGGTTCCAACCGTGCGGCACGACGCGGGCCGCCTCGTTTTGTCCCTGGCGTGGGCCGCTGTCCCCGGCCACGTAGCGCACGTCGTCGATCTCGCCCGACGTGGCCTCGATGTGCAGCTCCAACTCGTGGCGGTCGAAGA
>DATLQY010000900.1:0-3868 GCA_035534975.1 Pirellulales bacterium | reverse complement strand
ACCTGGCCGAGGTCTGGCTTTGGCGGCAGTCGAACCACCTGGTGTCGGGCGAACGAATCTACCAGGCCGGCCGGCGGCGCGATTCGACCTACACGACGGCCAAGCTCTTTTGGTGGTACAACATGTATGCCGACGTCGACTGGTCGATGACGCCCCGGCCCAGCTACCCGGCAGATGGCCGCAAGCTGTTCGACACCTACAGCCGGCCGCCCGAACTGCGCGATCATTTGCAGGCCACGCTTGGGGTGTTTCCGCTGCTGAAGTTCTGGGGCCCCGGAGCCGACATTACCAGCTCGCGCTGGATCGCCGACGCCGCAGTGCAGGTTCTGGCCGAAAACCGTCCGACCTTGAGTTTGGTCTACCTGCCCCACCTCGACTATAGCCTTCAGCGGCTGGGGCCCGATGACCCGCGGATCGCCGGCGACCTGCGGGCGATCGACGCCGAGGCGGGCAAGCTGATCGGGGCCGCGAGGCGCAATGGCGCGGAGGTGGTCGTGCTCTCGGAATACGCGATCACCGCCGTCGATCGGCCGGTGCACATCAATCGCTTTCTGCGAGAAAGCGGTTTTCTCACAGTCCGCCGCGAGCCCTTGGGCTGGGAAACGCTCGACTGCGGCGCGTCGCGGGCCTTTGCGGTCGCCGACCACCAGGTGGCCCACGTCTACGTCCGTTGGCCGCAGGATGTGCCCGCCGTGGCCGCGGCGCTGGAGCGCGCCGAAGGGATCGACATGGTACTCGACCGACGGCGACAGGCCGAGTTCGGCATCGATCACCCTCGCTCGGGCGAGTTGGTGTCCGTCGCGGCGCCGGGGGCATGGTTCACCTATTATTTCTGGCTCGACGACGCGTTGGCGCCCGATTTTGCGAGGACCGTCGACATCCATCGCAAGCCGGGCTACGACCCGGTCGAACTGTTCGTCGACCCGGCGCTGCGTTTCCCACGACTGCGCATCGCGCGTCGGCTGGCGCAGAAGAAACTGGGGTTTCGCTATTACATGGATGTGATCGGGCTCGACGCGACGATGGTCCGCGGGAGTCATGGCCGTTTGCCCGCGCCCGGCCGTGAGGCAGGCGAGGGGCCCGTTTTCATTTCGTCGAGCAGAGCGATCGAACGCGATGCGGTGCCGATGACAGCGGTCAAGGAAATGTTATTGGGGCTGCAATTCGCGTGACTTGCATCCGGGAGGCACCGGCGTGTATAATTCCCAGTGTGGGCCGCCACCACACTTCCTTCGACGGAGGCCTCGCCATGATCACATTCCCCAAACCACGTCGGTACGTTTCAGGCCAGGCAAGTTTGCGAATGCTCTCGTTATCGGCGCCATCGCCGACCAAGCAGCCGCTTGCACGCCAGAACATCAAGCCCAGACGCTGGCACCTGGTTCCACCCTGGCGTTGGATGTAGACGCCCAGTTACACGGGGAATGCCACGACTTGCGCGCGCCCCACGGACGACTCGAGCGCCGTGCCAGGGATCTCGCTGCCTCGGCGGACGTATGCCAACGCGAGCGGTGCGTCGAGGCGAGGCGAGAACACCGCCGAAGTGACCTGCCCCGCCCCTTGCCCGCCAGTGGTCAACTCAGTGCCGGCGGCCGGTACGTTTTCGCCGGCGAACCGCACTCCGACCAGTGTCTTGTTGACGTGCCCCAGTGCATCGATACGGGCGACGGTCTCCTGTCCGATGTAACATCCCTTGACGAAACTGATCGTCAGCGCGTCGCGGCCGACCTCTTGAGGTAAGTTCTTGTCGCTGATGTCCGGCCCATACCATGGAAACCCGGCTTCGATACGCGCCGTTTCGAACGCATCCGGGCCGCATGGCATGGCCCCCGCGTCCAAGAGCGCCTGCCAGACCGGGGCCACGTCGGCGCGCCGGCAGAAGACCAGGCAGCCGAAGGGTCGCGTCAACTCCACTCGAACGAGCGTTGCCGGCCGACCCGCCAGCGAGACGTCGACGTTTGCCAAGCATTCCGCGGGAAACGGCGTTGGCGTGAGTCTGGCGAGGATCTCCGAAGCGTTCGGGCCGGCCAACAGCAACTCACCCCACTCACCGCTCCGCCGGTGCAGTTCGACCCGCTCGCGGATCAGATAACGATCCAGGTGCGCAAGCAATCGCTCCTCCTGTCCCGGCACGGTTTCGAGGACGAGCGACTCCGGACGGCAAACCACGAACACATGGGCCAGAACGTGGCCCCGCGCGTCGAGCAAAAATGCCTCGCAACCGGCGCCGGAGGGGAGTTTCTTGATCTCATTCGTCGAGAGGTTGTGCAAGAAGCTGGCTCGGTCGGCGCCGCTCAGTTCGATCCGCGTCCGGTCGCAGAGGTCGACCAGCCCTGCTGACGTCGTTAAGGCCGCGTATTCCGCGTGCGCATCGCCACCACCAGGCTGGTTTTTTGGGGTCATGAATCCTCCGTGGGAATCACCCGAGCGTGTTGAGCGTTGGCCAGCACGATGCACGAGGCGTGACGCCGCGTCAGCCGTGCGACTTCGTCCCCGCTGCTCACCGGCGCCAAACCCAGGTCGGCCACGATCGATTCGTCCAGCCGACTGAGCAAGTAGACCTTGGCCTGGTCCAAGACTCGCGCCAGTTCGACGGCGGCCATAGCGTCCGGCGGACTGGCACGTCGAATCTGCCGTTCGGCGTCGGCCAGGTCCTCGGCCTGGGCCAGACTGCAAATGGCCGGTCCCGGCTCGGTCGCGAGCTCCGTGCAAAGGACCACCGCCCCACCGTCGGCGGTTATCCGCGACGCGGCCGACAATGCGCGGGCGACATTGTCCCACGTTTGCTGTCCGGGGCCGCCGGAGATCGCCGCCACGACGAGGCTCGCTCGCCGCGGCGCGATGTAGTTCCACGCCGCCTGGCATTGGTCTTGCCCGAGTTCGAACACCCTGCGGACCTCGCCGGCCAGCACGGCCAACAATGCTTCGCCCGCACCGGGCACGACTTGCACGGTACACATCGCGCCGAGCATCCACCCCACCTCGTCGATCTCGCGCCGCGCCCTCGCCTCGTGTTCGCGCCGGTGATCCGGCGAGTGCGGCTTAAGGAACCGACCCAATGTTTTCGTGTTCGAAAACATTGGAAACAAACCGGCGTGCCGGCCGTGGAACCCCAACGTCGGTTCACAACGAAGGCAGCCAATTGGCACCACTAGATCGGCATCCAACAGCGCTCGATTGAGGTAAACCCCTTCGCCGTTTCGCGTCGAACCCAAGAGTCCCAGCCGGCCAACGGCCGACGAGTCGTGGACCTCGTACGCCACTTTTTGCCGCCAATCGGCCGGAAGCAAGCGGCGCGGGTCGCCATCGGTGTCGGAGACGGCCGATTCGGGGCGCAATACGGTTAGCGCCTCGGGCGCTGTGCCTGTTTCGACAAAGTACCGAGCAACCGCCGCCACCATTTCGGCCGTTTGCGGCAACTCGTTCTCGACGGCCAGCACGATCCGATCGCCGGGAACCGTGGCCCGCGACAACGCGGGGAATTCCAACGGCTCAGCCAATGCCCTCGTGACCGCAAGGGCGACGTCGCCTAGCGCCTCGCCAACCGGCGCCGCGCAATGCGCCACGAGTGCTTCGGACGAAATGTCCAAGGCGAGCGAAGCGGCCGAACCATAGGGGAGGACACAGGACATTTGGAGCGGCGACCGTTTCGAAAAAGGGGATATGGAGATGAGAAGGAGATAAGGGGATGGAGACTCAGAAACGGGTGGCATCAACGGAATCTTAACTCCGCTGGGCGGCGGGTCAATGTCGCTGATGCATGTTCAGGTGGCCTTGATGTGGTGTATTTTGATAGGGGTAGGGAGGGCCGATTGGGTTCGGCCCCCCCTCCCTCCAAACCGGACGTGCAGTTTTCCCGCATCCGGCT
>DATLQY010000899.1:0-3707 GCA_035534975.1 Pirellulales bacterium | reverse complement strand
TCCTTGGTCTTGGTTTCCCAGACCGGCTTGCACACGGTGTAGCAGATGTCCTTGGTCTTGGTTTCCCAGACCGGCTTGCAGACCGTGTAGTTGCATGTCCGGGTCTTGGTTTCCCAGACCGGCTTGCAGACCGTGTACTCGCAATCGCGGTAGGCGGTCTCCTGCACGTACTTCACGCAGTCGATCGTGCGATCCTCGCAGACCGTCTCGTAGCACGTCTTGTAGCAGGTGTAGTTCTGTTTCTCGTAGACCACCTCCTTGCAGGTCTTCATCACGGTGTGGCACTGCTGCTTACAGCAGGCGTAGCTGGCGGTGTTACAGCCACGAGCACAACACTTGTACCGCGCCGCGCCGCAATAGCTGGCGTCGGCTGAGCCAACCGAGAGCGCTGCAAGCACCACAGCGATCATCGGAGCTCCCAACAGGGTTTTCATGTTCCTGCCTCCTCCAAGGGACATTCCAAAATGGGTAGGGCCTGGTCTGGCGAGAGCGCTCGCCAACGAATTCTTCGGCCTGCGCACTTGACGTGCGTTAACCAAGCCGCCCGGACTGCACGACCATCCGACTCGCCCCGGACGCCGTAGCCACTGCAATCCCGCGCTCGATTCGCCGTATGACTCTAAATATCGTCAAGCCGGGTGGTGTGCTTGATTTGGACAGAAGAAATGACATGCAATTTGTGCGTTGTTTGGGTATCGAGGTGCCGATGTAACTTCTTTGACGGCTGACACCGTGGCGCGGAATGCGCCGCCCAGGTCTGCCGTTCCGCTAGGCGCCGTGGATGACGAACATCGCGAATTTGCCGGCCAGCGCCGCCTGGTGAGCGGCGCGAATCAAGCCGTCGTTCGCCTCCGCCGCACTTGAAAGTCCTTGACGCCGCGCGGATTACGACCTATTTATTGCGGGACTGATGGCGAACTGGCGAACTGACTCGCGCTCCAAAGGATGCTTGAAATGACGACCGGCAAGCGACGTCGCGGTGGCTTTACGTTGATTGAGGTCTTGATCGTCGTTGTCATCATGGCCGTTCTGGCCGCGACGATCATCCCGCAGTTCTCGTCGTCGACCAACGACGCGAAGACCAGCTCGCTGCAATTCAACCTGCACTCGCTTCGCTCGCAGATCGAGCTCTATAAACTGAACCATAACGGCGCCCTGCCGCAGCTCACCAATGGCACTCTACCGCAATTGATGGCGGCCACCGACATCAACGGAAACATCGGCGTCACGGGACCGACTTTCCCGTATGGGCCCTATTTACTTCAGCAGACGTTGCCCGCCAATCCCTTCACCAACGTCAACACGGTCACGGCCACCACCTCCTCGCCGCCCACCGCCCCCAGCGGCACGGGCGGCTGGCTTTACAACACGACCACCGGCCAACTCTACGCGGACCAGGCCAACTTTCTGAACTACTGATCCAAAGCAATCGGCGAAATAGGTCGGGCGCGGGAAACCGGCGATTCAATCCGGACATCCGTCGCCTTTCTTCACACGGATTCGACGCTTCCGCCGGATGAACCGTCCCCTTGTCCGCCTGCGGGGGATGTTCTAACTTGCCGTCATGAGCGACTCGAAAAACAATTCCGCCTCCTGCACTCCCGACAATGCTGTTCCCAAGGCCGTCGTCAGCAGGCTGAGTTTCTATCTCCGCGAGTTGGAGGACCTGACACGAGATGGTTTTTCCACGACCAGTTCCAACCGCTTGGGGAGCGTCTTGGGGTTCTCCGATGCCCAAGTTCGCAAGGATTTGGCCTACTTTGGCCATTTTGGCCATCCGGGCATCGGCTACCGCTGTGACGAGCTGATCTCGGCCATCAAGAAAATCCTCGGCACCGACCAGAATTGGCCGGCGGCCCTCGTGGGGACGGGCAACCTGGGCCGCGCCCTTTTGGGCTATCGCGGTTTCCAACAGCGAGGGTTCAGCATTGCCGCGGCTTTCGACGTCGACCCTGCCAAGGTCGGCCTGCGGATCGAGGGGCTGGAGGTTTGTCACCTCGATCGCTTGCCAGAATTGGCCCGAATCCATAGGATACGGCTCGGTATGATTGCAGTGCCCGCTGTCGCGGCGCAGACCGTGACCGACCGCCTGGTGGCCGTAGGGGTCGAAGGGATTCTGAACTTCGCCCCTGTCACCCTTGCGTTGCCGGAGAACGTCAGCATGGTGGGAGTCGATTTGGCGATCGAGTTGGAGCAGCTCGCGTTCTCGGTCGTCAATCGGCCTGCCGCGCGGAAATAAGGATACCACTACCCGGTGGTGTAATGGTAACACTAGGGACTTTGGCTCCCTCATTCTAGGTTCGAGTCCTAGCCGGGTAGCTCGTGGGGTGTGCCCTTTCAGGGCTGACGGCCGCGTGATGGCCACCATCTCCTGCGGCCGGTCTTGTGGCCGCCCTGCCGAAGGCAGGGTTCCGATGCAGCGCGTGTGATAAAGGCCAGGCGTTGGCGGACAGCACAAGGGCGTTAGCCCGCCGTGCAGGTGTCCGCCGAAGCCTGGCCTTGGCTTCAGGATTGGTGGAAGGCCGCGAGATCCGGGCTGCGGCGGCCGCGCATGCCGAGCGCGAGTACGCGTTGCCCCGCGGACCGACGTCGACCGGCAGGAGCCGCCGCCACCGGTTGGTTCGACGTGACGGGGCAAACCGGCATCCGGTCGCTACAATCTATCTGCTTTCGTCCCTGTCGCCTCGCGGGCTGCCTTTGGCAGCCCGCGAGGCGACACAGACGTCGGGGACGCGGCCGGATCCGGTCTAGATGCCAACGTGAAACTCCAGGGGACAAGCCCCTGGCCTCTTACGAAGAAACCCAGAATTGCCCAGCGTTCCCATCTCGCGATCAAGCAACCGAGAGATGTGGAGAACAACGAGGGCTCAACCCCCGGCGGGTGCCGAACTGGTATCGAGTGTGGCCGCCGATAGGGCCGGCCGTGGCGCGGTAAGAAATCCGCCAAAAAGGAGAAAGGCCCGCCGGGTAGTCAACGCGGCGGGCCATGCGTGCGCCAGATGCCCGACAGCTACACCTGAAAAGGGGCCGGTCAAGGGTCACGACCCGCGCCATCGCTACCGCTCAACGGTCGAGATGAACGCCCGCGAACGGCCTCGAGTACGAGCCCGGCCGAGTGCGAGCTATGATTGCAAGCCCCTATCAATCAGATGGAGAAACCCGAAATGGGACCTGAACCCGTGAACAAATGGAATGTATCCAAGTTGCCACGTGTTGGTGAGCAGGGAAACCAGGATGCCAGATATCACGGTCGTCACAATGCCAAGGAAATTCTTGTTTCGTTTGACGACAAACAGGCAGCCGAAGATTGGGTTAACGCTCATCCTGAACTCAAGAACGGTATTTGCATTTGGCAAGGTTGTAGCGGCGACGGCCGCGGGCTGCCAGCCTCGGCGGCTATGGCGCGAGTAGGTATCGGCGGGGCGGCTCTCGGAACGCTTTTAATTGCGATCCCGGCGCTCATCCTCTACTTCGGGCATACGCCCTTGCCCGAAGGCCGTCGCCGATCGCCCTTACCGCAACTCCAGTTGCAGACGCCGCCCGACAGCCTGGGCCGCGCGGGTCAGTGCTTCGAGCGTGACATTGGTGCTATCGGGGTCGAGCAGCCTATCCAGTTGGGAACGGCTCGTATGCAGCTTGCGGGCCAGGGCGCTCTTTGTCATCTGCTGCTTTTCCATCGCAGCAGCCAGTTGAAAGGCAATCACGCG
>DATLQY010000898.1:0-3677 GCA_035534975.1 Pirellulales bacterium | reverse complement strand
AAGCGGGCCACGATCACCAAAGCCGAGGGCGACCGCGAGGCCTCGACCAACCTGGCGGCGGCGGCCAAGACGATGGCGGCCAGCCCGGGCGCCATGCAGCTTCGGACGTTGCAGACCATCGACGGCTTGGGCCCCACGGCCTCGAACACGGTGCTTCTGGCCGTGCCGATCGACCTCATGGATGCCCTGCATTCCGTGACGCGTGAACGTCACCGAGGCAATGGCCATTCGCCAACGCTGCCCGTCGAACCAACCCATGCACGGTTGAGCGCGGTCGCTGCCATCGGCGATACCCCCTGAAAGGCGCCAATCGGGCAAGGAAATGGCGAGCGACCTAGGAGGCGCCGTATGGATGATCGGCGCCGCGTTGCCATGTTCGGTGACAACCGTGCGACGACCAAGCGGAACGAAAAACCATGACCGAACAAACGCGTGCCATTCACCCGCTCTACGACCTTCTGCCCACGGAAATCGAGGGGTTTGATTCCCTCGCCGAACTGGCCTTGGATATGCGTTCCTCGTGGAACCATGCCACGGACCAGGTGTGGCGGCAACTTGATCCGGACCTGTGGGAATTCACGCAGAATCCCTGGGTCGTATTGCAGACGGTGTCGCGCGACCGGATCGAACGCGTGCTGGCGGATCCCGTTTTTCGCCGGAACATCGACGAGCTGGTGCGGACCAGGCGGCAAGCGGCCGACGCGCCCGCGTGGTTTCAGCGGAGCCATTCGCAGGGGCCCCTGACATGCGCGGCTTATTTCAGCATGGAATTCATGTTGAGCGAAGCCCTGCCCATCTACTCGGGCGGGCTTGGCAACGTGGCCGGCGATCAGCTCAAAGCCACCAGCGATCTCGGCGTTCCCGTGGTCGGTGTGGGACTGCTGTACCAGCAAGGCTATTTTCGCCAGGTGATCGACAAGGATGGAGCGCAACAGGCCCTCTACCCGTACAACGACCCCGGACAGTTGCCGATCACCCCCTTGCGCCAACCGAACGGCGAGTGGTTGCGGTTGGAGATCGCCTTACCTGGTTACTCCGTCTGGTTGCGCGGCTGGCAGGTCCAGGTCGGCCGAGTAAAGCTTTACCTGCTCGACAGCAATGACGCGGCGAATTTTCCCGCTCATCGAGGGATTACCGGCGAGCTGTACGGCGGCGGGCCCGAACTGCGCCTCAAGCAAGAACTTCTGCTCGGGATCGGCGGATGGCGGCTGCTCGGCGCGTTGGGCATCCGGCCGGAAGTCTGCCACCTGAATGAAGGGCACGCGGCCTTCGCCATTTTGGAACGTGCCCGAACTTTCATGGACGAAACCGGGCAGCCCTTCGAAGTCGCGCTGGCCGTCACGCGAGCGGGCAACCTCTTCACGACCCACACCGCGGTGCCCGCGGGCTTCGACCGCTTCGCTCCCGCCCTGATCGACCAATACCTCGGTCGGTACTCCCAAGAAAAGCTTGGCATCACGGTCCACGATTTGCTGGCCCTGGGGCGCCGGAACCCAAACGACTCGGCGGAGAGTTTCAACATGGCCTATTTGGCCATCCGCGGCAGCGGAGCGATCAACGGCGTGAGCCGCTTGCACGGGAAGGTCAGCCGGCGCCTCTTCGAGCCGCTTTTTCCGCACTGGCCGGAGGATGAAGTGCCGGTCGGACACGTGACCAACGGAGTCCACATGCCGACCTGGGACTCGGCCCCCGCCGATGAGCTTTGGACCGAAGCCTGCGGAAAGGACCGCTGGCTGGGGACGACGACTGGCCTGGACGAGGAGATTCGCCGGGTCTCCGACGCCAGACTCTGGCAATTTCGCACCGCCGCCAGCAAGTCGCTCGTCGAATACGCTCGCGAACGATTGTCACGGTTGCTGATGTCGTCGGGCGCGTCCACCGAAGCGGTCGACGAGGCGAAACATCTGTTCGATCCCAACGCCTTGACGTTGGGCTTTGCGCGCCGCTTCGCAACGTACAAGCGGCCAAACCTGTTGCTGCACGATCCGGCGCGCTTGCTGCGACTCTTGGCGAACGCCGAGCGCCCGGTGCAACTGATCATCGCCGGCAAGGCCCATCCGGCCGATCAGGCGGGCCAGGCCCTGATTCAGCAATGGGTGCGCTTCATCCGGCGGCCCGAGACGCGCCCCCACGTGATCTTCCTAAGTGATGACGACATGCTCCTGACCGAGCACCTGGTGCAGGGGGTCGACGTCTGGATCAACACGCCGCGGCGGCCCTGGGAGGCCAGCGGAACGAGCGGCATGAAGGTGCTCGTCAATGGGGGCATCAATCTCTCGGAATTGGACGGCTGGTGGGCGGAAGCCTTCACGCCCGAAGTTGGGTGGGCGTTGGGTGACGGCCAGGAGCATGGCGAAGATCCGGCCTGGGACGCCGTCGAAGCCGGCGCGCTCTACGATCTGCTCGAACGGGAGGTGGTCCCGCAGTTCTATACCCGCGACGCGTCTGGTATTCCTACCGCCTGGGTCGCGCGGATGCGGGAAAGCATGGCGCGGTTGACACCCCGCTTCTCCGCCAGCCGCACGGTGCGCGATTACACCGAGCAACACTACCTGCCGGCCGCCGCCGCCTACCGTGAGCGCGCGGCGAACCAAGGCGCCATGGGCGGGCGCCTCGTCGACTGGCGGCACGCGTTGGAACGGGGGTGGGGCTCGTTGCGCTTCGGAGACTTCCGGGTCGAAACCGAAACCGACCACCACGTGTTCGAAGTCGAAGTTTTTCTGAACGATCTCGACCCGACCGCGGTGCGAATCGAGCTGTACGCGGACGGAATCGACGGCGGCGATCCCGTACGCGAGGAAATGAAGTGCGCCCGACCGCTGCCCGAGGTATCCCGCCACTGCGCCTATCGCGCGACGGTACCCACGACGCGTCCGGCAAAAGACTACACGGCGCGCGCGATCCCTCAGCGCTGCGGTCTGGCGGTCCCGCTGGAAACCTCGCAAATCCTATGGCAACGATGATGAAAACACTCCAACGCGGGATGCGCGATCATCACTCGGAGATCTCCGAGCGCGCCGTCGTTCGGACGGGCTCTCCGCTGCCCTTGGGGACCCAGGAAACTGGCGGAGGGGTCAATTTCGCCGTTTTAAGCCGTCACGCCAGCCGCGTTCGACTCGAGTTGTTCGACCATCCCGAAGCCTCAGCGCCCGCCCGGGTGATCGAGCTGGATGCGGCGCGCCACCGCACCGGCGACGTATGGCACGTTTGGGTCGCGCGGATCGGTTCCGGTCAACTCTATGCCTACCGCGTGGATGGCCCATACGAGCCCAACGAAGGACATCGTTTCAATTTCAACAGGCTGCTCCTCGATCCCTACGCTACCGCCATCACACGGCTACCCCCGTGGGATTTCGCATCGGCACGTGGATACGACCCGTCGGCGCCGGAGCAAGACCTGGCTCTCTCGACGCTAAACAATTCGAGGTCGGTGCCTAAATGCGTCTTCGTCAATGATCCCTTTGAGTGGGACGGCGACCGGCCACCCCGGCATCCGTGGTCGAAGACCCTGATTTACGAAACACATGTGCGAGGGTTCACGATCCATCCCAGCTCCGGTGTGGAGCATCCCGGCACATACCGAGGTCTCATGGAAAAGATCCCCTATTTCAAAGAACTGGGGGTGACGGTCGTGGAACTGATGCCCGTCCAGGAGTTCAATGAAAATTCCGTCACTC
>DATLQY010000897.1:0-7433 GCA_035534975.1 Pirellulales bacterium | reverse complement strand
ACGGCACGCGCGTCGTCACCGGCAGTGCCGACGCGACGGCGAAGGTCTGGGACGCGCGGACCGGCATGCCCCAACTGGAGCTGAAGCGGCACACGGCCGCGGTGTGGGGCGTGGCGTTCAGCCCGGACGGCACGCGCATCGTCACCGGCAGTTGGGACCATATGGCGAAGGTGTGGGACGCGCGGACCGGCACGCCCCTACTGGAGCTGAAGGGACACACCGAGGGGGTGCCTGGCGTGGCGTTCAGCCCGGACGGCACGCGCATCGTCACCGGCAGTTGGGACTTTACAGCGAGGGTCTGGGACGCGCGGACCGGCGCGCCCCAACTGGAATTGAAGGGCCACAGGAGCGTCGTGCGGGGAGTGGCGTTCAGTCCGGATGGTACGCGCATCATCACCGGCAGCGCTGACGGGGCGGCGAGCGTGTGGGACGCGCGGACCGGCGCGCCCCTGCTGGAGCTGAAGGGGCACCGCGGCGGGGTGAATAGCGTGGCATTCAGCCCGGACGGCATGCGCATCGTTACCGCGAGCGCTGACGGGACCGCGAAGGTGTGGGACGTGCCGGCCGGCCCGGAACTCAAGGGCGATCAGCCACTTGCCGCCGAGGAGCGTGATAATCGCCTGCTTCACACGCGGCCGAACTTGTGGCGCTATCGAGAAGGTTACGAGGCCGCGCGGGCCAGCCAGGACGACTTCGCGGCCCGGTTCTTCTTCAATCTCCTGCCGCCGCCCGAACAGGAAAACGTCCAAGCCCAGGACGCTGCCAGGCAGGAGATCATCGAAGCCCAGGCCACTGCGGAACGAGAGATCGCCGCCGGACACACTCAAGACGCTCTGGTGCCGCTCGCTACTCTATCCGCGGCCAAACCTGATAACGCGATGCTTTTCATGAAGTTAGCCGCGCTCCAGGCATGGTTTGGGCGGAAGGAAGAATTCGCCTCGACCTGTCGCCGGGCACTGGCAGCGGCCCAAGACACGACCGTTGCGGAAACAGCCGACCGAGTCGCGAAGGCATGCTGTCTACTTCCCTCGACCGAGCAAGCGCAGCTCGAAGCGGTGCTCGCGCTGGCACGCAAGGCTGTTCAACTCGGGGAAGGCAACCAAAATCGACCTTGGTTCCAGATGGCCCTTGGAATGGCCGAATATCGCAGCGGTAACTTCGCTCAGGCCGACGCCGCGCTGATTTCCCTGTCAACTGGCGCCCAGAACAACAGAGAGTTGACTGGCACGGCGGCGTTCTATCGCGCCATGAGCCTGTTCCGGCAAGGCAGGAAGGACGATGCGCGCAAGCTCGCGACCGAAGCCGCCGCCACGATGAAGCCGCTCCCCACGGACGAGCAGAACCCGCTGGCCGGCGATTACAGTGCCGACAACCTGATCCTGTGGTTGGCCTATAAGGAAGCGAAGGCCATGATCGAGTTCGACGCGGCCCCCACCGCCCCGACAACTCCCGACGGGAAATGACTGCGTGAATGGGGGCCGCAATCCTCGTTGAGTGGCCGATCGCAAAACTCCGCTCCGGACGGCTATTGAACTTTTTCTCACCCGGAATACAGACGCTGCAATCGGCAATTTGGTGAGTTGTTCAAATCGTCGCGCTGGCGCCAGCCTGCACTGCCGCTTTCACTTTCTCGATGAACACCGGCCAGCGTGGGTCCGGTTCCAAGCTGATGAGATCGATGTGGTCGCGCCCAACGGGGAACCACGCCAGAAAGAACTCACGCTCGTCCAACGCCTGTTCCAGGGCGGCGAAGGCCAGGTCATTGTCTCCCAGGGCGGCATGGAGATGGGACAGGTAATACGGACGTGTGGGGGCGGGGATCGTGCGCTCGGCCAGCTCGCGTTGAATCTGCCGCGCTTGGCCCACCTCCCCGGAGAGCGCCAGCGCCTGGCCCAGTGTGGATAAGCAAAACGCGGTCACCTGTCCAGAAAGCTCAACGGCCCGGTGCAATTCCACGAGCGCCGCCTCGCGATCTCCCAGGAACCAGTATGCCCGGCCCAACTGCCAGTGACTGAAGGCAAAATTCGGGTCGAGTTCCAGAGAGCGGCGCAGCGGCGGGATCGCCTCGGCGAACAATCTCAGGGAGTTAAATGACATGCCGAGGTATGCGTGGGCTAATTTGGAGAGCGGGTCGCCTTCCACGGCGCGTCGATTCTGGGCGATGGATTCCTGGTCACGTCCCTTATGGACCATAAGCCACCCATACCAGTAGCGGGCCGGAGTGCAGTTCGGATTCAATTCCAGGGCCTTCAGCAAGTGCCGTTCGGACCCGTGCCAATCCCAATCGCACCAGCCAAGCACGACGCCGAGTGAACAGTGGGCCTCGGCGGAATTGTCGTCCAAAGCGACTGCCTTCTCCGCCGCGGTCTTCGCTTTGGCAAGGCCCTCCCGAAATGGCAGTAAATCATAAATACCGAGCATGAAGTAGGCATCGGCCAGGCCGCTCCAGGCCAGCGCGTAGTTGGGATCTTCCAGCAGCGCCAGCTCGAAATAATGCACCCCCTTCTTGAGCCCGAGGCCGCGTTGGATCCAATGGCCGCGGCCTTTGACACAGAGCTCGTAAGCCTCCATGCTGGCGGTTTGGGGCCGCACGAGATTCGCGTCCGCCTGGCCGCCCAACTGCACCTCCAGCGCGGCGACGATGGCGCGGCTGATGTCGTCCTGGATGTCGAACACGTCCTTCATCTCGCGGTCATAGCGCTCGCTCCAGAGATGAAAGCCGTCGCACACCTTCACGAGTTGGGCGGTCACGCGCAGGCGGTTGCCCGACTTGCGCACGCTGCCTTCCAGCACCGTCTCCACGTTGAGCAACTGCCCGATGCGACGGATGTCCTCGTTCTTCCCCTTGAAGGCGAACGACGACGTGCGTGCCGGCACGCGAAGGTCTTTCAGCCGCGAGAGGGCCATGATGAGGTCCTCGGTGATGCCGTCGCTGAGAAATTCGTTCTCGTGGTCGGCGTTCATGTTCACGAACGGAAGGACGGCCAAGGACGGCTTGCCTTCCGGTGGTGATTCGCGCGGCGGCGATGCTGGCGACGGGGTTTCGCGTGCAATCAGCGCATCGGCCACAGCCCGCGCGGAAGCGGGACGCTGGCGGGGGTCTTTTTGGAGGGAGTGCAGGATCGCACGTTCGACGGCCGGGTCGAGGTCGGCCACCAGTTCGGCCGGGCGACGCGGCGACGATGCTGCGTGCGCTCGATTCAACTCCTCGATCGAGCCGCTCTTATGCACCGGTTGGCCCGTGAACGCTTCGTAGAGGATCAGCCCCAGCGAGTAGAGGTCGCTTTGGATCGTCGTCTCGCCGCGCGCCAATTGTTCGGGCGCCATGTAGGCCGGCGTGCCGGAAATCTCGCCGACTCCCCATGCACTTTCCTCCAGGCATGCCAGGCCGAAGTCGGTGATGCGCGCCTGGCCCCGGCCATCGATCATGACGTTGGCCGGCTTCAGATCCCGATGCAACACCCCCTTCTCGTGAGCCGCCGCCAGACCCGCGCAAAGCTGCTGGGCAATCTCGATGCCCTTGTCCCTGGGCAAACGCCCGATGCGGCGCAGCAAACCTTGCAGATCCTCGCCGTCGATGTACTCCATCGACAGAAAGTGCTGGCCATCCACCTCGTCGATGTCATAGACCCGGCAAACGTTAGGATGAGCGAGCTGCCGGGACAAGCGCACCTCGCTCACAAATAACTGAAAGCGCCTCGAACTCTCGGCGACGCCGCGCGGCAGGAATTTGAGCGCCACCGGATGACCGAGCTTCAAGTCATCGGCGCGATAGACCTCTCCCATGCCGCCCCGGCCGGCGAGGGACACGATGCGATAGCGGCCGGCGATTTTGGTTCCCGACAGGAACCGGCCATGAGCGGACGCATTCGGGTCGGAAATCGACGGGCTAGCGCTGGCGTTCTGCGGAGGGTTGTGATCGACCGTTGCCTCCGGCCCCGGCACGAGCACGCCGCCGCAGGCCGAGCAGAACTTGCTGTCGGCGTTGTTTTCGACGGAGCAGGCGGGGCAGGTTGTCATGGCTCATTCGGCCCGCTTCGCGGTGCCGAATCTCCATAGCCGTTTGGTAATCATCGCAACGATTCTGCGACATGGAATGATTTTAGCAGAGCGGTTTCGAAATACCACCTGGGGCTCGTCGTTGGGTCTCACTGCTTTGGTGCGGCCTTGTTTTTTTCCCGCCCCTCCGCAATGCCTACACCACAAGGCCGTTTTGCGATAAGCTCATGTTTCCGTTTCCCTCGTCACCTGCGTCCTTACGTCGAATCCATGACCGAACCATCGAAACCACGATCGAACCGGCGGACCTTTCTGAGGCGATCGGCGCTGGCTGGCACCGCCGCGTGGATCGGGGCCGGCGCTTATTGGGTGGGCGGCCGCCGGCGAGGAGTGCCGGGGCGATTACAACTAGATTTCCGAAATAATTCTTCCGCAGGGGCGGTTCTGTCAAGACGCCCTCGTGCGGCCAAGGAACTGAACGAAATGGGCGTTGGCAATTATTGCCAATCATGTTAGACTATCAAGGAGGGAGGCGATCATGCCAACGCGCAACATCAATCTGACCGAGCATTTTGACCACTTTGTCGAGCACCAGGTTTCCTCGGGGCGCTACGGCAACGCCAGCGAAATCGTCCGTGAGGCCTTGCGTCTTCTGGAAGAACAGGAGCAAGAACGAGAAGCGAAGCTGAAAGCGCTTCGGCAGGCGTCCAAACAGGGGTTCGATGAAATCGATCAGGGGCGGGGCATCGTGCTGAAGGGTAAGAGGGAGATTCGCCGATTCATCGAGGAAATCGAAGTCGAGGTCAGGACGAAAGCCGCGAAATCGAAGGACGGCGGTTGAGGCCATGGAAGTCACCATCGCTCCCAAGGCGCGCAGCGACATCGCGAGCATCCTCGCCTGGACGGAAGAGAATCTTGGCCCACGAACTTCGAAGCGTTACGGAAAGCTCATTGCGACGGCGATAGAGCAAGTCGCCGTGAATCCAGCGCTTGCCGGCGGCACTAAACGCGCGGAAATCGTCGGAGATTACCGAACTTATCATCTCTTTTTCAGCCGCAAGGCGGCGGGGCGCGCCGGTGACCGAATTCGCCATCCGCGTCATTTCCTGGTCTACCGAGTGAGCGACGCCAACGTCGTCGAGATTGCTCGTGTTCTGCACGATTCGATGGAATTGCCGGCGCATCTTCCGGAAGAAAATCGTGGTTCGCCGGAGTAGTCGCTTGGTCGATAAAGCCCGTGTGAGGGGCCATTTGCCCGAAAAGTAGGTCGCGCCCGGCGACGGGCAGGTGGGATGCCTACACCACAAGGCCGTTTTGCGATAAGCTCATGTTTCCGTTTCCCTCGTCACCTGCGTCCATACGTCGAATCCATGACCGAACCATCGAAACCAAGACCGAACCGGAGGACCTTTCTGAGGCGCTCGGCGCTGGCCGGCACCGCGGCGGGGATCGGGGCCGGCGCTTATTGGGTCGGCGGCCGTAAGCGAAGGTCGAGAAGCCGCGGCGCGAAGGTCATCGTCATCGGCATCGACGGCATGGACCCCCGGCTGTGCGAAGCGATGATGAGCGAGGGCCTGCTTCCGCAACTCGCGAAGCTGCGCGCAAGCGGCGGCTTCAGCGATCTGGGCTCGAGCATTCCTCCCCAGAGCCCCGTGGCCTGGTCGAACTTCATCAACGGCGCGGGACCGGGCTCACACGGCATCTTCGACTTCGTCCACCGGCACCCGCACGAACCGTGCGCTCCTTTCTATTCGGCCGCCGAGACCATCGACGGGAAAACGGTGCTCCGGCGCCAGGGCGTTCCGTTCTGGGACTATCTCGACGCGGCGCGCGTCGGTTCGACGTTTTACGATCTGCCGTCGAACTACCCTCCCAGTCCGTCGCGCCACGGCCATCACCGCTCGATCGCGGGCATGGGAACGCCCGACATGCTGGGCACCTACGGCACTTACCAGCACTTCGCCGAGAACCATCCGCCGGAGGCGGGGGAGGAAGGTGTCGGGAAACGGCTTCCGCTGTCTTTCGACGACGATCGGGCGGTGGTCGTGATCGAGGGGCCGGTGAATTCGCTGCTCGACGAGCCAAAGCCGATTTCGATCGCGCTGACCATTCACCGCGACCGCGCGGCCGACGCGGCGCTAATCGAGTTTCAGGACAAGAGGGTCCTGCTCAAGGCAGGTCAATGGAGCCGGTGGACGCGGCTCGCGTTCAAGCTGGCCTGGTACGTGCCGAGCGTCAGCGGCGTCTGCCGGTTTTATCTGCAAGAGGTCTCGCCGAACTTCAAGCTCTACGTGACGCCGATCAACTTCGATCCGAGCGCCCCCGCGGCGCGCCTCTCGGAGCCGGACTCGTTCATCAAGGACGTGTCGAAACAACTCGGGCTGTTCTACACCACCGGCTTTCAAGAAGACTATAACGCCCGCAAGGATGGCGTGTTTCAGGACGACGAGTTTCTCAGGCAAGCCAACATGGTGCTCGAAGAGCGGCTGGCGATGTTCGATTACGCCATGGACGATTACGACGACGGGCTGCTGTTCTTCTATTTTTCCAGCAGCGATCTTCAATCGCACATGTTCTGGTGGAACTCGGACGAGAAGCACCCGATCCGGTCCGACGGCGAGGCGAAACGCTACTTCGGCCACGTCCGCCGGCTCTATCAAAGGCTCGACGACGTGGTGGGCGACGTGCTTGACCGTAACGGCGGCGCGACGGTGATCGTGATGAGCGATCATGGTTTCGCCAACTTCGGGACGCAGTTCAATCTCAATACCTGGTTGCGGGCCCTCGGTTATCTCGGCCCGCCGGAGTGTACGTCGATCCTGAAGGACGTCGACTGGTCGCAGACCGTCGCCTACGGTCTGGGACTCAACGGGCTGTACTTGAACCTCAAGGGACGCGAGCCCGACGGCACCGTCGAGCCGGGCGACGAACAGGAAGCCCTGCTGACGGAGCTGGCGACGCGGCTCGAGGCCGTGACCGATTTCAACGGCCAACGGGTAGTTCGTAACGCCTATCGCGCCGACAAGGTTTATTCGGGCGACGCGACCGCGTTGGCGCCCGACCTGATCGTCGGCTACTGCCGCGGGTACCGTGCGTCGTGGTCCACCTCGAAAGGCGACCTGACCGACGAGGTTTTGCTGCCGAACGACTCGGCCTGGAGCGCCGACCACTGCGCCGACGCGCTGGAAGTGCCGGGCGTGCTGTTCAGCAATCGCCCGTTCCGCGCCAAGAATCCCAAACTGATCGACGTGGCGCCGTCGATCCTGGGCCTGTTCGGCCTGGGCGTGCCGTCGTCGATGACCGGCAAAGACATTTTTTCGACCTGAAAGGAGCCGTCACGCATGGTCAAGATCAAGATCGACGCGGCACTGTACGACCGGGCCAAGCGCGCGGCGGAAACCGCCGGCTACAGCGGCGTCGACGAATTCATCGCG
>DATLQY010000896.1:0-2245 GCA_035534975.1 Pirellulales bacterium | reverse complement strand
ACATCCGCTCGAGCAAGGCCTCGGGCGCTTCGACGTGCGGTACGCCGGCTTTGCGCGTCGGCTTGCCGAAGTGCCGGCTCGGCCTTCGATTGTCCTTGACTGCGATCGTCATGTCCTTGTGCCACGGCAGGGCCCAACTCTGGCCGGGCGGCTTGTCAAAATAGAGCACCCTCACCAGACCGTAATCGCCGCCAAGCACCTCGGCCAGCGCCTCCACGAGAGGCGGCACCTGCCAGGCGGTCGCCACCGCCGGCCAGGCGGTCAGCACGTTCCGGGCCGCGTGCAGACTGCCCGATTTGCCCCGAATGGCGGCCGCGCTGGCCGAGAGCGCCGCCGACAACTCAGTGGTGATCACGTCGACCTGCGCGGAGTCGAACACGCCCCTCAGGATCGCGAAGCCGTCGAGTTCAATCTGCCGTGCAAGCGGCGCCGCGGTGTGCGGCATCATCGTTCTCCAGGGAGTCTCCCATGTTCCAACTCGCGGATTTCGCCAATGATCCGCGGGGGCCAACATTCTAGCCGATGCGCCAACGACTGGCTGCGCGAGGTACTCGAAGCCGGCAAGCCGAATGAACAGGATGCCATTTGCTTGACATTTCCTTCTGGGCTGTCAGAATCAACTTGTCGGGGGGTAACCCCGATCACGGCCCCTTCAAGGTCCCTGCCCCACCTTGCTGGGGCTTTTTCGTTCGCCCGCTCGGAGCTCAGACCGCGATGCCACGCCAACTCGTGTCGCCCGCACAACTCGACCTCGATACTCCCGGCCGGCGTGACTACTGGGTCGGCCTGGAACACGACACGATGTGGGGCCGGCACATGGTGCCGCTCACCGTGTGGGTCGGCCGCCAAGCCCAGGAGGGGCGCGGGCTGGTTGCCTTCGGCTCGACGCACGGCAACGAGTACGAAGGGCCAACGACCCTGAAAAACCTGCTGGGCGAAATCCGCCTTGACGACGTGAATGGCCGGATCATTCTGGTACCGGTACTCAACGTCGAGGCCTTCCGCACCGGCACGCGTGACAGTGTCGAGGCCGATCGTGTCAACCTGAATCGGGCCTTCGTCGAGGGGGCCGGGCAACACCGCGCGATGGCCGGCATCACGCACCGCATCGCCGCCTTCGTGCGCGAGCTGATCTGGCCACGAGTGCATGTGGTGATCGACATCCACTCCGGCGGCGCGCAGATTCGCTTTCAGCTCTGCGCGAGCTACCACCCGCTGGACGACCCCGAGCAGGACCGGCTCACCGACGAAACCGCCCGGTGGTTCGGTTGCCCCCTGATCATGAACTACCAGAACCAGACGCCCGGCCTTTTGACCAGCGAAGCCGAACGGCTCGGCAAGATTACCGTGGGGAGCGAATTCGGATTTGGCGAAGCCGTGCATGCCGAGGGGGTTCGTTATGCGATGCATGGCGTTCGGGCGGCGGCAATCAACCATGGGCAGATGCGAGGCCAGATCGAAAAAATCGCCTTCCACGCCGCCGGCACGCAACGTAAGGCGGCCATCATCGACGAGGCCTGCTACGTGGCGGCGCCGTTTCCCGGGCATTATGAGGAGGTGCTCGGCGTCGGCACGATGGTGAAGCCAGGGGAGGTGTGCGGAAGGTTGCACGATTTTGCGCGCATCGACGAGCCGGCGTGGCCTGTTTGTGCCGGCGTCGAGGGAGTGATCGTCGGCAGCGCCTACGCCGCCCGCGTGCGCCAGGGGCAACACATTCTGTGCGTTGGGAACATCGTCGGTTAATCGCCGCGCCGGTGACGCGACAAACCGGGCAGGCTGCATTGAAGGCAGCGGATGTTTCACGCAAAGGCGCCAATGCCCAAAGCAAGTAAAGGGTTCTTGGCGACTTCGCGCCTTTGCGTGAGACTTGCCGTCGTGCGGAAGGCGACGATGCAGCACCAAGGGCGCTTGAACGTTGGGACCAACGCCACGTGTCGGTTTAATTCAGCCGCAGCGGCCGATCGTAAGGGGCAATTCCTACGTTTCGTCAAACGGAGGCATGAGCTCCCATAGTTCATTTTGGTGCAGCCAAATCGGGTCGGCATTCCTGGCGATGAATTCCTCGACGGGCAAGCCCTCGATCAATTCGGGCCGCGGGACCCGTTTCTGCTTTCCGTTGATGAAGATCGTCATGAATTTCTTCTTTCGTTCGCGCCGCGCGCGCTTTTCAGCGGCAGTTGGTGGGCCGTCGCTCGCCCAAGGCGAGCTTGTCCCACCCTACAATCCTTCGACATCGTTTTTGCTC
>DATLQY010000895.1:0-4844 GCA_035534975.1 Pirellulales bacterium | reverse complement strand
ACGCGCTGGCCGTGGTTGGCCATGTGGTCCATCATCTTGCGATCGGTCTGGCTGAACCAGTAGTTGTTCTTGAAGAAGTCGCAATGCCCGTAGACGTGGGCCATGACCATCTTCTGGTCGGTCAACGCGTTGGAGCGCATCAGGTAGGCATAGCAGGGATCATTGTTGATCACCAACTCGTAGATTTTCTGCAAACCGTAATTGTAGCCCTTCGAGAGCTGCTCGTATTCCATGCCGAACCGCCAGTGCGGGTAACGGGTGGGGAAGCCGCCGTAAGCCGCGATGGCGTTGAGCTGGTCGTGGTCGATGACCTCGAAGATCGTCGGGAAGAATTCGAGGCCGTAGTTGCGCGCGTGCTCCTGCATCTGGGCCTGGACGTCGGCCAATTCTCCTGGCAGCGGTTCGATGCGGGTGGCAGTCATTTTCCCTTTCCCAGGAACGTCTTGATCGAGTCGTAAATCGCGTCGCGGTCGCGGATTTCCGAGAGGACCAGGTTCTCCGATTTCTTGGCCAGGCCGTCGCGCAGCGTGCGCAGGTACTCGCCGCTGCCGTAGGGGCTCTCCACCTGGCCGTAGCAAAACAGGTTCACCTTGGGAAGGATCTCCTCGCGCAGCAGCTTGAGGCTGGTCTGGTTGTCCTCGCCCCAGTTGTCGCCGTCGGAGAACTGGAACACGTAAAGGTTCCACTCGTCAGGCGAAAAGGCCCGGTTGATCAGCTCCAGGCAAACCTGGTAGGCCGAGCTGATCCGCGTGCCGCCGCTCTCGCGCGTGTGGTAAAACGTCTCCTCGTCGACCTCCTTGGCCGCGGCGTCGTGGATGATGTAGCGTGCTTCGAGACCATCGTACTGGCTCTTGAGCCAGGTATCGATCCAAAAGGCCTCGGTCCTCACGATCTGCTTCTGTTCGTCGGTCATCGAGCCCGAAACGTCCATCAGGTAGATCACCACGGCGTTGGCCTCGGGCAGCGGTGTGGTGCTCCAGGAACGGTAGCGCTTGTCGTCGCGGATCGGCACGACCAACGGCCGTTGGGCGTCGTAGGAGCTCGACGAAATCTGTCGCCGCAGCGCCTCCATGTAGGTCCGTTTGAAGTGCCGCAGCGACTCGGGACCCGAGCGCCGGATGCTGGTGTAGCGGGTTTTCTCCTCGGTGATGTTGGCTTTGCCCTTGGGTTCGATGCGAGGCAGCTCCAACTCGTCGCCCAGGATCTGGGCCAGGTCTTCCAGCGAGACCTCGACCTCCATGATGTGGCCCCCGGGTTCACTGCCGGCCTGTCCCTGACCGTCGCCGTCCTGGGGATCGCCCGGCGCGATGGGGGTGCCTTCCTCGCCTTCGCCCTGGCCCACGCCGCCCGAGCCGTTCTGGCCGTAGCGGAAATGGGGCACGTCGAGCTGCGGTACCGGGATGCTGACGAGATCGCGCCCCTTACGGCCGATCAATTCGCCGTGCGTCACGTACTTCCGCAGGTTCTGGCGGATTTTTCCCTTGACGATCTGCTTGAATCGCGACTGGTCGCGCTCAATTTTCATGTACATGGTTCGTGCTATCGCTGCTTCGCGTCGCCGCGGGCGAAAATGCTCGCCACATAGTTCAATACGTCGGTGGCGCTCTCCTCGTCGTAACCGTAATTGCGGATCAAGCGCTGCTTGACCACGTCGATCTTGGCCTGGGTGTCGGCGTCGATGACCTTCGAGACCATGCTGGTGAGCTTGATCGTGTCCTTCTGGTCCTCGAAGAGCTTCAGCTCGAGGGCCTTGTTCAGCCGTTCGTTGGCCTTGTAGTCGAACGTCTTGCCGTCGATCGACAAGGCGCCGATGTAATTCATGATCTCGCGACGGAAGTCGTCCTTGCGGCCGTCGGGAATCTCGATCTTTTCCTCGATCGACCGCATCAGCCGCTCGTCAGGCTCGTCGTACTGTCCCGTAAACTTGTTCTTGACCTTCTCGCGCTGCGTGTAGGCCTTGACATTGTCGATGTAATTGCCGCAGAGCCGTTTGAGGGCGTCATCGTCGGCCGCAATCGCCCTCTGGACTTCGTTCTTCACGATGTTCTCGTATTCTTCCTTCACCACGCCCAAGAGCTCGCGGTAGTGGTTCCGCGTCTCTTCGACGGTGATCAGGCTGTGGTGCTTGAGACCCGTCTCCAGTTCGTTGAGCACCATGAAGGGGTTGATCGACCTAGCCTCGGGGTGGGCCACCAAGGCATTGGAGAGCTTGTCTTGCACGTACCGCGGCGAGATGCCGTGCATCCCCTCGCCGCCCGCCTGTTCGCGTAGTTCCTTGATGTTGTCCTCGGTATAGCCGGGCAACGTCTTGCCGTTATACAGCTTGAGCTTTTGCAGCAGGCTCAGGTTCGCTTGTTTGGGCGGTTCGAGCCGCG
Organism: Pirellulales bacterium; assembly: GCA_035534975.1. Lineage (GTDB taxonomy): Bacteria > Planctomycetota > Planctomycetia > Pirellulales > JAICIG01 > DATKSN01. The sequence continues at coordinate 2,469 of DATLQY010000895.1, read as the reverse complement.
TGAGAATGGCCCACATGGCGGCCATTTCGATCGTGTGTGGAGCGATGTGCTTTCCCTGCACCTTTCCACGGTGGTAATCCTTCTCGTAGATTTTGATTTCGTCGGCCAGCCGTGTGACGTAGGGCACGTCGATCTTCACGGTCCGGTCGCGCAGGGCCTCCATGAACTCATTGTTCTGCAAGCGGCGGTACTCAGGCTCGTTGGTGTGACCCAAAATCACTTCGTCGATGTCGGTCTGGGCGAACTTCTTGGGTTTGACCTTGTGTTCCTGGCTGGCGCCCAACAGGTCGTAGAGGAACGCCACGTCGAGCTTGAGCACCTCGACGAACTCGACGATGCCGCGGTTGGCCACGTTGAATTCGCCGTCGAAGTTGAACGCCCGCGGATCGCTGTCGCTGCCGAATTCGGCGATCTTGCGGTAGTTGATGTCGCCCGTCAGTTCGGTCGAGTCCTGGTTCTTCTCGTCCTTGGGCTGGAAAGTCCCCACGCCGATGCGATCTTTCTCGCTCAACAAAAGCCGCTTCACACGGACGTCGGCGGCCACCTTGGTCCAGTCGCCCTGGTAATGCCGCAGCCGATCGGCGTAGACGTAGCGGCAGAAGGGGCAGAGCTCCCCCTGAATCTTCAGGCGGTAGGCGTCCGCCGGCAGTCCGTCGGTCAACCGGGCGGTAACATCCGAGCGAAACCGCTGCGGGATCATGTGCAGCGGCTCCTCGTGCATCGGGCACCAGAGGACCTGCTGCGGGTTTTCCAGGTCGACCCAGCCGAGAGTGTACAGCGCGCCCTGGTCGCAGTTCGAGTAGCGCTCCAGCCCCTTCTTCAAGAGCCGCGCAATGGTGCTCTTGCTGCTGCCCACCGGGCCGTGCAGGAGCAAGACGCGCTTCTCGATGCCGTACCCCTTGGCGGCGCTTTTGAAGGCGTTGACCAGCGCCGCCAGCGGCTCGTCGAGCCCGAACACCGCGTCGGCGCCGTCCTGATCGGGATCCTGAAAGAAGCGATAGCGGACTCGCTTCTCGCGGTTTTGTTCGTAGGAATCGGTGCCGTACGACATGATCATGTCGTACACCCGCTCGAAGGCGTTGCGGGTTACCTTCGGATCCTGGCGGACCATGTCCAGGTACTGCTCGAACGTCCCCTCCCAATTCTTCTTGCGGAACTGGTCGAGGTCCTGGCGTTGTGCCACGAGCGCGATGATCGAGCTACCGTCATTCATTGAGGGCCCTTCCCGGCAGCTTGAGGTGTCAAGCGCCTGCTATTGCCCCGTTAAACGCCCCTATCTATCCCACGATTCAACGCCCGCCTCCTTGCAGCTTCACATTTCCTGTCGGACACGCCCCATTTGGACGAATACGTCGCGGCGCGCGCGGCAACGGTGGGGAAAGGCATGCTCCCCAAGAATGTCGGCCCACGGCACGACGGTTCGCCCCCTCCAGGATCGCCGTTGCGCACTGGAGCGCGGCGGCGATCGCTTCGCACGAGCGACCAAAAAGAGAACTTGCGAAAGATCACCCGGAACTGAGGCGAGGCGGGTTGTTTGGCAGGATGCTTCTTCTCGCTCGCCGGCGTGCGAGAATCCTATTTCCCGCACGTCTGCCACCGTCACCTACACTAAGTATCCCCTCAAATCCGCCTTGCGGCAATATCGAATCGCCGCAGGCGATGCCGCGCGCAAGAAAGAAACCGGCTCGCGATTCATCCGCAAATCATTACGAGACAACGTGTTGCACCGGAACTTCCAATCGCCGGGCAAGTGTCAAACTATTTTGCGGAACCGATGGGTCGAATCGTGCAACTGCCGATTTGTCCAGCGAGAGAGAGCCTGTTTCATCGACGACCCGCTTCAAGACGGTACTTCATTTGTCCAACAACCGACCCACGCTATCCAGCAGCTTGTCCATCGCAAACGGCTTTCGGATGTAATCGTCGACGCCCAGCATTTCGGCATAGGCCTTGTGGCGGCTTCCTTCGTTGGCCGTAATCATGATCACGCGCATCGGAACCGGACGCGAGCGGCGCAGCTTTTCGAGCACCAGAAACCCGCTTCGCTTGGGCATCATCATGTCGAGGATCAACAAGTCCGGGTCTTCCCTTTCGGCCATCGCCAGTCCCTGATTGCCGTCGCGGGCAACCAGGATTTTGTAACCTCGCGACTCCAATGCCAGCCGCATCGACTCGACGATCTCGTGGTCGTCGTCGACCAGTAAGATTCGCTTTTGCGCGCCCTCGTCTTTTTCCGCCGGTTCCTGGTGTTCCTGCTTCTCAGCCATGAATTTCAGCCTTTGTGGTTCAACGACCCGCTTGAAGTTAGTGCTAGGGTGCCGACGCCTCTCAAACCATCAGAAGTAACGTACCGGGCGGGAGTTTGCAAGGCGCAGCGTCGCCCATGACCGACTCCTTGCTCATTTCCCCCTTTGGCGGGTAAATGGCGGTCTCAAATCTCAAACGCAATTCGTGCTCGTTAATACGAGT
>DATLQY010000894.1:0-3010 GCA_035534975.1 Pirellulales bacterium | reverse complement strand
CCAGCCGCCGTGGTTGTAGAGCGCGACCGAGCAGCCAATCTTTGCCGCCTCATCGGCGATCGGCCGCACGGTGCGAGCGGCGGCGGTCACCTTGGCGGCCTGGTCGTTCGCATCGGGTGCCGGATCGCCCATCGTGACCCAGAGTTGCGTAAGCAACTGGTGCCGCTTGAGCAGGTCGAGGATCGCTCGGGCATCGTCGTTCAACGCCGAGGGAAACCAGAAGGCCTCGAGCTCGATGCCGTGCCGCTTCAGGGCGTCCATTTCCGCGTCGAAGGTCGGGATGTGCTCCGCGCGCCAATCGTAAGCGAAATGCTTGAAGCCGAGACGCTGGAGCATCTCCGCCCGCTCCTCCGGGCCTCGTTTCTTCGCGTCGAACGGGACGATGCACCAGGCCACGAGGTTCTCGCGGGCAAAGAGGTTTGTCGCGGCGTCCGCGGCGGATTCCGGCTCGACGGCGGTGGCCGGCGAGCAACAGGTGCCCGCTAGAAGGACACTGACCAGCGCGAGGCGAATCGTTAGATCGGGCGTGTTCATGGGAAGCGAATGGGGCAGTCTTCGTTCAACGCGTACCGGGGTGGTCGCAGGAACCCATGATACCAGAGCGGCAGCCGAATTCGCCAGAAATCGGGCGGCGTGAATGACGCGTGGGTTGCCAACTCGTGGCGGAACGCGAGCGAGTTCGACGATGGATGTGTAGGGTGGGACAAGCTCGCCTCCGGCGAGCGACGGCCCACCATCGGGGTTGTCGGCCATCGATGGTACGATACGGAAACGGATGGTGTGCCTACGAGCCGCGACGTTACCGAATATTGTACGACAACCAACGGTGGGCGTACGAGCTGAACGGCCCACCAACGGGTACGTTGAATTGCTGGTCCCAACCGATGTGAGGAATCGCGACCCATGCCCGACTATCGTCGCTATTACGTGGCCGGCGGAACTTACTTCTTCACGTGCGTGACGCACCTGCGATCTCCGATACTCACGGTACTGGGAACACACGGTCCGCGATGAAGAAGACCTCAAGCGGTGCGTGGATTACGTTCATTGGAACCCCCGCAAGCATGATTTGGTCGCGCGGGTACGCGATTGGGAATGGTCGTCGTTTCACCGTTTTGTTCGCGAGAGAGAATATGACATCGATTGGGGCAGTATCGACCCGACGCCCGGCTGGGACGACCCGGAATGGGGCGAATTGACGTGACACATGGCTGGCGCGCAGGGCGCGTAGGGTGGGACAAGCTCGCTTCCGGCGAGCGCCGGCCCACCAACGGGGTCGCCGACCATCGATCGTTTCATACGATGAGGGATGGTGGGCCGGCGCTCGCTGCGCGATCTTGTCCCACCCTACGAGATGCACCGCGACGTTCACGGAGTTCTGTACGATTACGGATGGTGGACCGTCGATCGCTGCGCGATCTTGTCCCACCCTATGTGCCACCCACCTGCGGCAGGCAAGTGAACGTCTATTTCCCGGCCGCGCGAAGCATGGCTTACGAACCGAAGTATTCCAACTTGACCGCCCTTCCGCTACGCAAACTCCGCCACGCCTTGGGCCAGTGGTTGCCGCTTTGGTTGTCGCTGGTCGTTGGGCCTGGTAAACTGCGATTGACGAACCCCATCCCTCAGCGTCGCGCCACGTGTGGAGCCCCGTTCCATGAAAACCGCCGTCGGCACCACGGTCATCAAGCACGGCCAACTGGTCGACGGGAAGGGCAATCCGCCGATTGCCGATGCGGCGGTGGTGATCGAAAATGGCCGGATCAGCTTCGCCGGACCGGTGGCGGCCGCGCCGCGCGTTCCGCCCGAGGCGCGCGAAATCGACGCCCGGGGCGGCACGATCATGCCGGGCCTGGTCGAGGCGCATTTTCATCCGACGTACTTCGATGTGGCCGAACTGGCCGATCTCGACATCAAGTACCCGGTTGAGTACGTCACGCTCCTGGCCGCGGCCAACGCCAAACTGGCGCTGGAGTGCGGCTACACGGCGGCCCGGAGCGGAGGCAGCTTGCACAATATCGACGTCTGGCTCAAGAAGGCGATCGAAAACGACCTCTGTCCCGGGCCACGGCTGGCCGCCAGCGGACGTGAAATCTGCGGCGCCGGAGGATTGATGGACTGGAACCCCGAACACCTCAAACTCGGGATGGAGGGGTTGATCCTGCTGATCAACGGTCCGAACGAAGGCCGGGCCGCGGTGCGAAAGCTGGTCAAGGACGGCGTCGAGTGGATCAAGACCTATCCCACCGGCGACGCCGCCTCGCCCGACGCCGCCGACCACCACACGCTTTGCATGACGCTTGAGGAAATGATCGCGGTCGTCGCCGAGGCCCACAATTACAAACGCAAGGTCACGGGCCACTGCCGCGCCAACCAGGGAATCAAGAACGCCCTGCGTGCCGGTTTCGACACGTTGGAACACGGCACCTTCATGGACGCCGAGGCGCTCGATCTCTTGCTGGCAGCCAACACGCCGGTCGTGCCGGCATTGCAGTTCGAACTGGCCAGCGTCGAGCGCGGTCCCCAATTCCACATGCCCCAGGCGGTGATCGACGGACACCAGGAAACGCTCGAAGGCGGGGCCGAAAGCGCGCGGATGATCCTGCGGGCAGGCGGCCGTTTGGGAATGGGGGGCGATTACGGGTTCGCGTGGAACCCGCACGGAACGTACGCCAAGGAATTGACCTTCTTCGTCAATTACGTCGGCTTCAGCCCGCTGGAGACGGTCCGCTGCGCCACCCAGACGGGCGCCGAGATCATGGGCCGCGAGTCGGAATTCGGCACGCTCGAGCCGGGCAAACTGGCCGACGTGCTCGTCGTCGACGGCGATGTACCGGCCGACATCAGAATTCTTGAGGACCGCGCGCGGTTCGTCGCCGTATTGCAGGGGGGTGTGATTCGCGCTGGTCAATTGACAAAACAGTCGCTCGCGACATAAACCGATTGTTGGGTCAACGCTCGCCTAGCCCGGATTATTCATAGAGTGGTAGAAGGAGCCTCGGCGGGGCAC
>DATLQY010000893.1:0-3697 GCA_035534975.1 Pirellulales bacterium | reverse complement strand
CAAGCTGGCAGGGGTCGGACTTGCGAACCGGCAAACGCCGCGACGCCTCGAAATCCCGGAATTCTCACGAATTCCGCTATGCGAGACGGGAGGACCAGCCATGATGTCCGCAGCCGAGCTTTCCAGCGTACTCCGGCGCCTGGGTTCGCTCTCGCTCACGGTCGGAGCAATCGGGGGGATCGGCTGCGCCTACGGTTATGTCAAGCTTCCCGACGCTTTCTTCCCCGCCTACCTCACGGCCTTCATGTTCTGGCTGGAAATCAGCCTGGGATGCCTTGCCGTGGCCATGCTCCACGGTCTGACCGGCGGTGGCTGGGGCTTGGCGATCCGCCGAGTAGTCGAGGCGGGCTTTCAGACAATGCCTGTCCTAGCCTTGCTCTTCGCACCCTTGTATTTCAACGTCCAACGTATCTACCAGTGGGCCAGGCCGGGCGTCATGGAGCACGACGATCTGTTGGCTCGCAAGGCCGGCTACCTCAACATCGACGGCTTTCACACGCGGGCCATCGTCTGCTTCGCGGTCTGGATCGCCGCCGGGCTGCTGCTCGACTGGTTCTCGCCCGACGACAAGTCGAGCGGCGACTCGCCGCGCGGCCGGCGCTTGCAGTGCGTGAGCGGCCTGGGTTTCATCGCCTACGCTCTGACCCTCACGGTGGCGGCGGTCGACTGGGTGATGTCGCTCGAGCCTCACTGGTACTCATCGATGTACGGGCTGATTTACCTCGCCGGACAGGCCGTCGCGGGCCTGGCGCTGGCGATCGTGTTGCTCGTCTCGCTCGGTCAGTGCGCCTCGTGGTCGCGATGGGTCACTCCCAAAATCCTCAATGAACTGGGCAACCTGCTCTTGGCCTTCGTGATGTTCTGGGCGTATACCGCTTTCTTTCAATACCTGGTCATCTGGTCGGGGAACCTACCGGAGGAGAACGTCTGGTACCTGCATCGCTCGCAAGGCGGCTGGCAGGTTCTCGTCACGGCACTGATGGGCATGCACTTCGCCGTGCCGTTCTTCTTGTTACTGTCGCGCCGGGTCAAGCGTCAAGGCGCGAGTCTGCGGCGGGTGGCGATCTTGCTGCTGGTGATGCGCTATGCCGATATTTACTGGCTGGTGGTGCCCGGCTTTCAACGCGAAAGCGAGCCGCGCATTTCTTTCCATTGGCTCGACGCGGCGGCGCTGGCGGCCGTCGGCGGCGCTTGGCTCTCGATGTTCGCGTGGCGCTTGGGCGCGCGGGCGAAAGTGCCAATCTACGATCCTACGATCACAGGGGGTCATTCATGAGCGATATGGCGATGCACCCGGCGCCTGAGCCACGGCCGACGCGCGATCCTGGCCACGAAACCAGCGATGCCAGCGGCTTCTACGTTTCGATCTTCGCGCTGGCGTTGGCGGCGGCGATAGCGCTGGTATTGCTGCTCTTGGTCTGGGTGTTCGACCAATTCGAGTCGCTGGCCGAGCGGCGCGACCCGGTGGAAAGCCCATTGGCCGTCGACCAGGTCTCTCCCGCGCCCCGCCTGGAGACCAACCCCGGCGCCGCGCTTTCCGAGCTTCGTTTACGCGAAGACAAGGAGCTCGCCACGTACGGCTGGATCGAGGGGCGGCCAGGCGTGGTTCGGCTGCCCATCGACCGCGCGATCGAGCTCTTGGCCGAGCGAGGGTTGCCGGAACCTGAGGGGCCGGCGGAGCCGAAGACGAAGAAGGAGCAAGTGCCATGACGCGGAGGACGCGGAAAGCGGAGTGGAGACAGGGGGACGCGGAGATCTCTCGTTCAGGGCACCCGCGCCGTTCAAACCTCGTTCCCACGCTCCGCGTGGGAACGAGGTTGCCGAACGCGGGCGATTCCCGCGGCTTACGCCCCAAGCTACGCTCTGTCGCCGCCACCCGGTTGCAATTGCCGATTCTGGCCCGTGAATCACCGGGGGGCTTACGCCCCCCGCTCGCCGGCGCCGCGTTGCGGCTTCACTGGGCCATTCTGGTCCCTCTGTTCTCCGCCATCGCCTCCCCCGCCGCCGCACAGCGCTTCGCCTCCGCGCCCTACGGCACGCCGGCCGGCAGCAGCCCGACGGCGCGGCTGCTGGCCGACGTCGGCATCGAACAACATCTCGACGCGCAGTTGCCGCTCGACGTGGAATTGCGCGACGAGACCGGAAAGTCCGTCAAACTAGGCGACTTTTTCGGCGAGCAGCCGGTGGTGCTCACGCTGGTTTACTACAAGTGTCCGATGCTCTGCACGCAGGTCCTCAACGGCTTCTTGAAATCGAGCCAGGCCGTGCCGCTGGAAATCGGCCGCGACTACCAGGTGGTCACCGTCAGTTTCGACCCCCGCGAAACCCACGAACTGGCCGCCGAAAAGAAAGACCGCTACACGCGCGCCTACCGCCGAGCGGGCGCCGCCGCGGGTTGGCACTTTCTCACCGGCGACAAGGACGCCGTCGACCGGCTCACCGCGACGGTCGGCTTCCGCTACCACTACGACTCCAAGAGCGACCAGTTCGCCCACGCCAGCGGCTTGGTGTTGGCCACGCCTGAAGGTAAGCTGGCTCGCTATTTCTACGGCATCGAATACTCACCCCACGACCTGCGGCTGGGCCTGGTCGAAAGCTCGGCCGGCCGTATCGGCTCGCCCGTCGAGCAGGTGCTGTTGCTTTGCTACCACTACGACCCGCTCACCGGCCATTACGGATTGGCGATCGCCGGCGTCTTGAAGCTGGCCGGGACACTCACCGTGCTCGTGTTGGGGGCCTTTCTGGTTCGGATGTACCGGCACGAGCGGCGGCGGACGAGGGCGGAAGTCGGAAGGATGAAGGATGAAGGCGGAAGGATGAAGGCGGAAGGATGAAGGCGGAAGTCGGAAACCACTCACCACTCACTACTCACCACTCACCCAATGATCGACGACGGCTTCAGATTACTTCCCGAACAGGCTTCGACGCATGCGCCGCGCGTCGATCTGCTCTATTACTTCCTGCTCGGCATGGCCGTGTTCTTCACCGTGTTGATCGCGTCGCTGATCATCTATTTCTCGATCAAGTACCGCCGCGGCAACACGCAAGTCGACCGCGCGACGAGCCATGTCGAAAGCTTTCGAACGGAGTTGGCCTGGATGGTGATCCCCTTGATCTTGTGCGTGATCGTCTTCACCTGGGGCGCGGCGCTGTTCTTTTCAGGCTACCGGCCGCCCGCCGGGGCGATGGAGATCCAGGTGGTCGGCAAGCAGTGGATGTGGAAATTTCAGCACCCCGATGGAAAGCGCGAGATCAACACACTGCACGTGCCGCTGGGCCGGGCGGTGAAATTGACGATGATCTCCGAGGACGTGATCCACAGCATGTTCGTGCCCGCCTTCCGCGTCAAACGCGACGTGTTGCCCGGTAGTTACGCCACCTGCTGGTTCGAGGCCACCCGAACGGGCGAGTTTCATTTGTTCTGCGCCGAGTACTGCGGCACCAACCACTCGCGAATGACCGGCCGCGTCGTCGTAATGGAACCGGCCGACTATCAGGCGTGGCTCGCCGGGGGCAAGGCGAACGAGCGGCCGGCCGAGGCCGGAAAGCGGTTGTTCGATGAGCTGCGCTGTATATCGTGCCACGTGGGCGACGGTGCCACGAGCCGCTGCCCGCCGCTGGCAAACCTCTACGGCCGCCAGGTGCGGCTCGTCGGCGGCCGGATGGTGAAGGCCGACGAGAGCTATCTGCGCGAGTC
>DATLQY010000892.1:0-3331 GCA_035534975.1 Pirellulales bacterium | reverse complement strand
ATGATTTTGCCGCGCTCGATGAAGTGTCCGACGCCGCGGATGCGACCGCCTCGGCTTCTTTTCGCCGATTATACGGGCGTTGATGGAACTCGTGGGAGTTCCGATTTGCCTGGGACGCTCGGAATTCTCACGAATTCCGCTACTGGGTCCGCGGTTCGGAGCAGCCGTTCTGGGAGGCAAGTTTTTGCTTCCCTTGCCGTCTTCCGGTACGATGTAAGGTGACACCTTCACCTCGGGAGACGTAACATGATCGACGCCTTGAAACAGAACCGTGCCGCATGGCTGGCGGCGGGAGTGTTGCTGGGGCTGGCCGCCGCGGGCTGGCTGCCGCACTCGCCCGCCCATGCGGTGGCCACCGACCGCTTGGGCGACTTCGCCATCGCCACCGGACCGCTCGACAGTGATCTCGAAGCGATCTATTTTCTGGACTGCCTGACAGGCGACCTGCGGGCGGCCGTGCTGAACCCCTACACGTGGAAGTTCTACTCGCAATTCCAGACCAACGTGATCGAAGACCTGGGGGTCGACGCGTCGAAGAACCCGCGCTACCTGCTGGTGACGGGCAACGCGATTCTCAAGCGGAACGCGGGCCCGATCACTCCCGGCGCGTCGGCGGTGTACGTGGCCGAGTTGACCAGCGGCAAGATCGCCGCCTACGCGGTCCCCTGGTCGCAGCCCTTGAACAATTCGGGCGTGCCCATCTTCAGCAAACTCTGGAGGATCGACACGATGAAGTTCCGCGTCGCGCCGCTCCGTGACGAGGACTAACCACCTCGTTTCCGCGTGGGAACGAGGACTTCCTCACCAAACGCCACATGCTGGATCGCGAAGAATACGTCGAACAGGCTTACTTCTTCCGCACCTTGGGCGAACGGATGAGGCAGAACCTGATGGCGCAAGATCTGCTGCTGATGTTGAAGCAGGAGGTCCTGGCGACGACGAAGCTGCCCCTGGCGCTCGATTTTCTCGCCGGCGAGCTGCGTCTGAACGGCGTGTTCACTCCGGCGATGGCCAAGCTGGCCCACTATTTTTCGCCGTTCCAGACGTTCGTGGTCGCCGAAGCCGAACGCGAACGCGGCCGGTTCGATTTTTACATCGCGCTGGAGATTCTGGAACGGGAGGCACGCTATCGGGCCGAGGGAGCGAGCCGCCAGGGGGCCTTCCTGTATCAGTTCGAGTGCCTTTGCCGCAACCGGCTGGGCTACGACCAGGGGCTGGCGGCCATGGCGCGCGACCCGATCTACGACGAGGCTTGGAGTGAGTGGATTCTGACCGTGCGGCGGCAAGTGGGGATCGTCGAGCTTGCCGACCTGATCTACGTCCGGAGCGATCATTACGTCCAACAACGGCGGCGCGCCGGGTTGGACCTCGCGGGTCCGGAAAAGCCCGTGCTATTCGGCGAAAAAGAAGGCAAGATCGCCCTGGCCAATCACCAACGTGACCCGCTCTTGTTGTTCGCTGCGCTGGAGCGTCACTTGGGCTACCCCACCGTCCCTCGGCCCAAGCCCGTCGATGAAGCTAAGCAGTTGCTGCCCAATCTCTTGCGCCGCGTCGACCGGCTCGAGGCGAAGATCAAACTGCTGGAAGAGGAGCAAAAAGGGGGCATCGATCTCTCGAAGTTCTTTGGCCCCCAATCGGAGGGGGGATTGCCATGAATCGCTGGGGGGTAACGACGGTTTTTTTGAAAGGGGATATGGGGATGGGGAGGGGATATGGGGATAGAGACGGAAGGATGACGGATGAAGGCTGTAGGATAAAGGCAAGGCCCAAACTTTCTCCTTTCCTCTTTCTCATTTGCCGATCCCGATATCCCCTCCGAATCCCATATCCCCCCCTAAGGAAACTTTCCAGCCCTGTTCGTCTTTTTCTCCCTACCCAACGAAAAAGTAAGGCAATTGCGGTTCAATTCGTGGTTGCGGCATGGTACAGTTCAGCAGTGCAGGGGTAGAATATGTAGCGACGGAAGCGATAGAATGGATCGTGCGAGCGATAACTCGCACCGCTGACGGCGGCTATTTGCGTCGCGCGGAACCGTCGCCAGTTTTCCAGGTGCTAGAGCGTGGACATCGAGCTTAATCTGACGACCGAAACGGTCGACCATGCGTCCCCCGCGCCGCCGGTCTGTGTGTCGGGGGATATCTCCCTGGGCGAAGCCTTTCGCCAGATGCGCGATCGGAATTCGGGCAACCTCCTGGTCTGCCGCGAGGGGGTGTTGGTGGGCATTTTCACCGAGCGCGACGCGCTGCGCGTCATGGCCCGCGGCGGCAACCTCGACATCCCCCTGGAAAAGGCCATGATTCGCACGCCGGGCACGGTCGGCGCCCGGACGACCATTGCCGCGGCCATCCGCAAGATGTCGTCCGGGGGCTTTCGTCGCTTGCCGATCATCGACGGACAAGGCCGCCCGGTGGGCGTGGTGCAGGTTTCGGGGATCATACACTATCTGGTGCAGCACTTTCCCAAGACGATTTATAATCAGCCGCCGGTCGCCTATCCGGCGACGCAGCATCGAGAAGGCTCCTAGTTCATTCCATGGCGTTTTTTTCGTAAGGAACAGCAAGCTCTCATGGCAACGATTACCGCGGGCAGTCACAAGCCCATCGTGGAACTCGAATCGGCCACCGTCCGCTTTTGTGGAGATTCGGGCGACGGCATGCAGTTGGCCGGCACGCAGTTGACGAACACCTCGGCCTTGGCCGGCAACGACATCGCAACCTTTCCCGACTTCCCCGCCGAGATTCGCGCCCCCCGCGGCACGAAGGCAGGCGTCAGCGGTTTCCAAATTCATTTCGCGAACAAGGACATCTTCACACCCGGCGATCGGGTCGAGGCCCTGGTGGCGATGAACCCCGCCGCGCTGGTCACGAACGTTTCGGATCTCGTGCGCGGCGGCATTCTGGTCGTCAACACCGACGCCTTTGACGAAAGGGGAATGAAGCAAGCCGGCTACGAGACGAACCCCTTGGAGGACGGCAGTCTGTCGGCGTACCAGTTGTTCCAGATCGACATGACCCGGCTGACGCGTTTGGCCGTCGAGGGGTGCGGGCTGGGGCAGAAGGAAAGCGACCGCTGCCGCAACTTCTACGCGATGGGGCTGGTGTTCTGGCTCTACGACCGTTCGCTGGAACCGACGTTGCGCTACATCGACGCCAAGTTCGGCAAGAAATCGCCCGCCGTGGCCGAAGCGAACCGCCGCGCCCTGCACGCCGGCTACAACTACGGCGAGACGACCGAGGCCTTCGCCGCGCAGTACCGGGTACACACGGCCGTGTTGCCGCCCGGCACCTACCGCAACCTGACGGGCAACGAGGCCACGGCCTACGGCCTGATG
>DATLQY010000891.1:0-3408 GCA_035534975.1 Pirellulales bacterium | reverse complement strand
ATGATGAGTACATGAATAGCTGGCGATCACTGCCGCTGGAGGATATGTGCCTTGTAGACGTCAAGGATGCGTTCGGAATTTTGCTTGCGGAGGATTTTCTGGGAATTGCGAAGCTTCCGAGCGATACGGCGTTGGTGAGCTTGAAGCTTGAACCGGGACGATTTCCATTTGCCGTCGTTCCACCCTCCGGCCCCAACGTTGAACCGCTGCAGAAAAAGGCGAAAAAAACTTCAAAGATAATGTGCGTCAACGAACATATCACAACCGTCAAAGACGCCGCGGTTAGGGAACTATTTTCAGCCGTTTCTCGCTGCTTCTTGGAACCCAATGACCCTCGACTGTCATGGTTTGTCCCGAACCCGAAAGTCCAGCACCTCGGTGCTTATTACAAAGGGAAGTACATCCTCTGGAAGGTCGCGAGGCAAAAATTTTTCGACGTCGGGTACGAGCTTGAGGGGCAGAAAGTCAGCTATAGGGTGCCGGAAACCGTAACTGAACCCCAATTGAGAGCCGAAATCGCGCGGATTCTCGACAAGGTCGATCAAGACATGGCTGGTTCGATCGGCGGATTTGTTTGGGACGATTAGGGGCCGTTCACTTCGCCGAATTCGCGCCATCGGCAGCTCCCCCTGCCCCACGTTCGGCAGCCCCACTTGGTATCTCTACACTTACACGATTGGACGTCCGGCTCCATGGTCCCGCCGAAGCGGCCGATTTTTCACCGGCGCGGCGCGAACCCAAACCGCCTCGCGACCGTCCTCCCCATTGCCCCAATAGGAAGCTCTCATGGCCAATCGTCTCAACAACCATCGAACCGCCCTGGCCGCATCGCCCTGCGCGGCCGGGGATGCGGCGGACTTTGCCCGGCTCTGCCGCCGGCTTCTTTCGCGGGCCGAATCGCCCTTCGTCCAACGCGTCGAACGGTTGCTCGGCGCCAGGGGCGGCAAGCTGGCCGTCGAAGCCGGAGATCACCCGCTCTACGACTTGCCGCACATCCACCACGCGGTGGCCGAGTGCTTTGGCGATTGGAAGCTTGTCGCGGAGGGAGGCCCGCCCCAACCGTCGGTGCGGACCCTTTGGGCGCCGGTCAGAACACGGGTCGAGGTGGCCCGCGGCCGATTCGACGACTTCGTTTCCGACGGCAGCCGGTTCTACCGGCTTCCCGACGGCAGCCACCGCGTGCTCGGCTTCGCGCCGTCGGAGCGTTGCGACGAACCTTGCATCCGCTTCCTGATGGTCGGCCGCCGCCGCGACCGCGAGGCCTTGGCCGCCGATTGCGAACGGCTGCGGGAAAGAATGGCGGGCGCCCATTACCTGCAAGGCCAGGTGCTCACGGCTGACGGGCGCATCTTGCCCGACTTCCAGCCCCGCGGTTGGGACGACGTGGCCTTGAGCGCGGAAGTCCGCGAGACGATTCTGCGGAACACGGTCGAGGTGCTGCGCCGAAGCGAGGCGTTCCGGCGCAACGGTGTGCCGCTGAAACGAGGTTTGATCTTGCACGGACCGCCGGGCACCGGCAAAACGCTGGTGGGCAAGGCCCTGGCCGGCATGAACCTGGGCACGTTCATCTACGTCACCGCCTCCGACGCCTCGCGGATGTGTACCTTTCGCGGCGTGTTCGCGCTGGCCCGGCGGCTTCGGCCCACGATCGTGTTCCTCGAAGATATGGACCTTTCGCCGAGGAGCGCAACGGGTTCGGACCACAGACGCTGTTGGGCGAGATGCTGGCCCAGCTCGACGGACTGGTCGAGAACGACGGCTTGATCTTCATCGCCACGACGAACGACCTGACGGCGATCGACCCCGCCCTGCGCGAGCGGCCCAGCCGCTTCGACGTGGTCATGAAGATCGGCCTTCCCACGCTGGCCGCGCGGCGGATGATCTTGGAGAAAAACCTGCCGGCCGGCGCGGCCGTTGGGGAGTTGCTCGACATGGCCGCGGCCGCGACGGCCGACCTGTCGGGAGCGCACGTGCGCGAGGTCGCCTATCTTGCCGTGCAGCGGGCGTTGCTACGCGACGCCTGCGACGACCAAGGGCAAGTCAGGCCCCAGGCCGAGGATTTCACCATGGCCATCGAGCAGGTCGGTGGAGCTCGCAAGACGATTTGCGAGTTTGGCGCGAGTACGGGTGAGACTCACGATGGGGCGTAGCTGAGTCCCTCTACCGACCTGGTCGTCGCGGTCGTGCCTCCATTTGTATGGCAGCCCCTCGAAGCGCTGCGCGCGTCGATCACATCGACCGGTGCGTTGAACGGCAGCCGGTCAATTACCGGAAACTGGCCAACCGATGAGAACCCGAGGAGCCAAACCGAGCGAGCCCAACGCCAGCCGGATGACGAGCGCCTGCAACTCGTTTCATAACTATAGGTTGCGGAGGTCAAATTCAGCGGCCACCCTCGCAGCAATCGACGGATGCCGATGTACGGTGGTCTCGCGGTAGCGACACCCGAAAACGCGTCGGTGTCTCGGACCGACGCGCGTATGGCTTGCCAAGGTTGACCGGAAACCTTGCGGAGTCGTCACGAGACCAAGCCGGTCATTGAACATCCCAAACGAAACCGCTCTAATACGAAGTGCGGGTCAAACAGGGGCGACACGCCAATGACGACTGAACGATGTCCCGCTACTTCAAGCTTGTGTCCCTGAACGATCCCGCTTGGATCGTAAGGGAGTTCGGTGAGGGTCGGGTAAGGTTCGGTTGGAGCCCACCTGGGACAGATCTCCGCGAGATCAAGAACCTACCGTGGGATAAGTATTCGCCAGAGCAGCGGGTCACTTGGAGGTACACGAAATTCTTGCTCGAGCGAGTCTCTCCGGGCGATCGCGTTTTAGTCCAGCCCGAGCAGCTCATGGAGCGATTTCTCATCGGGGAGGTCATAGCCCCTGGCTACGCGTTCGCCCCTGGGACACTTGAAGACTTCAACCACCTTCTTCACGTCCGGCCTCTGACACCTTCACCCATCCCAGTGAACTCTAAAGCGGTCTCGGCAGCGCTGAAGCACGATCTGTCGAAGCGTGGCCACTATTACGAGGTGTATCCGGAACCGTCGATCCAAGAGCTCGATCGACTTGTTGAAGCAGCGCAATCGTCGACGTTGGCTCTCGGCGGAATCAGAAGTGACGAGGACACTCGCGACAAGACCCTCAAAGCCATCAAGCAGGCCATCGTCAAGGAGATTTCTCGGCAGTGGCCCGTCCACGACTTCGAGCGGTTCTGCGAGTCGCTTTGCAACACGCTCGACTACGTCGAGGTAAAGGAGCGAAAAGAGGTTCATCCGGAATCTGCGTACCAACTGGGGTGACGGACGGAGTACCGGTGGCCTCTTCTCTGGACCGCCTGCCACGGTAAGATGTGAATTCGATTGCTTTTAGGTGCAGGCGATCCTGCCGCACCCGAACCAAAAGGACA
>DATLQY010000890.1:0-5324 GCA_035534975.1 Pirellulales bacterium | reverse complement strand
CGATGTTTCGCGCGGTCACCGACAATTACGCCGCCAGCCCGCAATTGCCGCCGGCACTGCTCGGCGCGGCCAGATTGCACGAACTGGCGGGTCAACATGCGGAGGCGGCGGCGCTCTACGAACGGCTCGACCGCGAATTTCCCAACCAGGATGAGCACGAGACCGTGCTCTACGAATGGGCCTGGGTGCTTCGCGAGCTCGACAAGCCAGCCGAGGCCGACGCTTGTTTCGAACGATTGCACGTGGCCATGCCGCGCGGACGCTACTGGGCCGACGCGGTCTACCGGCTGGCGGAGCGGGCCTACCAGACGAAGGACTTCGCCCGTGCCGATGCATTGTCGGCCGAATTGATCGCCGGCGTGGAAGGACCAAAGATTTTGCCACATGCGTTGCTCTTGCAGGCACAGGTGGCGGTTTCAGGCGAGCAGTGGGACAAGGTCGGGCCGCCGCTTGATCGGCTCGTCCGCGAATTTCCCGATAGCCGGTTGAAATTGCTGGCCGAGTACCTGCAAGCCGAAGCGACGTACCGCCAGGGGGACTTCGAACAAGCCGAGCCGCGGTTCGCCCAGTTGGCTAAGCAGACGCAAGGGCGCCACGACAAGTGGCTGCCGATGATCGCTTTGCGGCGGGCCCAGATGCTGGCCAACGAACAGCGCAAGCAATGGAGCGAGGCATTGGAGTTGGCCTTGCCGATCGAATCCGCTTTTCCCGGCTTCGAGTTGCAGTACGAGGTGGAATACCTCATCGGCCGTTGCCTTCAAAGCCAGGGGAGCTTCGACGAAGCGCGCGCCGCGTACCGCAATGTGACGCGGAGCGAGATCGGCGGCAAGACTGAGACCGCGGCCATGGCCCAATGGATGATCGGCGAGACCTATTTTCACCAGAAAAACTATGAAGCGGCGCTGCGGGCATACTTGCCCATCGATATCCTGTATGATTTTCCTGAATGGCAAGCGGGCGCGCTGCTGCAAGCCGGCAAATGTCACGAAGCGCTGGGCGAATGGAAACAGGCCAGCGAGCTTTTCGCCAGGCTGCTCAAGTTGTTTCCCGAGAGCGAGTTCGCGGACGACGCCGCCGAACGCCTGCAAGTGGCCCAGAAGCGGGCCGAGACCAAGAACTGAGTCACAAGACCAGAAGCAACGCGTCATACTTCATACGGCCGACAATGAGACATTTTGCGACGAAAGAGGGGTGGCTGGTGGCAGAGCGTTAGCGATGCCCCACGGGTCTGCCACAGTGTTACGAATAAGGAACCCCCCACCATGCACTTTCTTGTCTCAGCGGGCTGGCGACGCGCCGGCGTCGCGGCGGCGCTGGTTGGCCTCTTGGCCGCCGGTTTGCCGGCCCTGGCCCAGGATGAAGGCGCGGATGATGACGTCGAGGCCGCCGGCGACGGTGTTTCGCACGGCTCGGCGCCGCCCCTTTCCGACAAGGACCTGATTCCGCAAAAGAACCTGTTCCAGATCATCAAGGCCGGCGGCCCGGTGATGGTGCCGATTTTCGGCTGCTCGTTCGTGATGGTGGTCTTCGTTTTCGAACGCGCGATCGCCTTGCGCCGCGGCCGGGTCATTCCAAAGCCCTTCGTCAAGCGCTTCCTGCACCAGTTGGGCGAGGGACAGTTGGACCGCGACTCGGCGCTGGCGCTCTGCGATGAGAACGGCAGCGCGGCGGCCCAGGTCTTCGCGGGCGCCGTACGCAAGTGGGGCAAACCGGCCGTCGAGGTCGAGCAAGCCGTGCTTGACGCGGGTGAGCGCGCCGCCAACGGATTGCGCAAGTACGTCCGTGTGTTCAACGCCGTATCGACGATCAGCCCGCTGTTGGGACTGCTGGGCACCGTATTTGGGATGATCAAGGCCTTCAACGATATTTCGACGTCCAGCGCCATGGGGCGGCCCGAGCTACTGGCCGGTGGCATCAGCGAGGCCCTGATCACGACGGCCGCCGGGCTCACGATTGCAATTCCGGCCCTGGTTTGTTACCTCTACTTCCTCAGCCGCGTCGATCAACTCATCACCGAGCTTGACGCGCTCGGGCAAGACGTCGTGACCAAGATTTCCGCGGAAGGCTTGCAGTCGGCCGGACAACCAAAACCGCGGCCGGGCCGGCGCGAATCGGCGGCCTGAGGATTCGCCAGAATCCGGGAGTGTTGGAGAATACCGACCCATGCCCCTGAAAACCCACGTCGATGAAGCTCCCGCGTTGAACCTCACGTCGATGGTCGACGTGCTGTTCTGCCTGATCCTGTTCTTCATGGCGGCCAGCAAGTTCACCGAGCTGGAACGCAAAATTGGCTTGCAGGTGCCGGAGGTCGCCGACAAGGGCGCGCTGACCGCCGCGCCCGAGAAAAAGACGATCAACGTCTACCGCGACGGGCAGATCGAGCTGGATCGCAAGCCTATTCGCGACCTCGAGCACCTAACGGGACTATTGACCCATGCCCGCCGGCAATACCCCGAATTGGGCGTGATGATCCGGGGCGACGGCCAGAGCCGCTTCCAGCGCGTCGCCGAGGTGCTGAATGCCTGCAAGCAGGCGGGCATCTCCGAGCTGGGCATCTCGGTAAAACTGGCCAATCCGCCGAGGAACGCGAGTGAGTAACCTTCGGCTCGATCGCTGGCTCGATTTCCTCACCGGTCCACAGTTGATCTGGACCGCGTTGTGGCTGGGGTTGGTCTGCGTCACCGTCACGTTGTTGGCGCTGATGGCCACGCGTTGGGGCCAATCGAAGCCGCTGGGCAAGTGCGTCGTGCTGTCGCTTGTGACGCATGCCCTGTTGGCGACGTACGCCACCACGGTGGAGATCGTGGCCGCCGCTCCGCGCGAGCTGATCGAGCGTGTGAGCATCGCCGACGAATCGTCGGACCAGGTCGAACAGCCCGGAGCCGACGCCGGGCCGGCCAAGGCACGCGCGCCGAAACGCCTTTGGGAAAAATTCGTCACACGCACTCCCGATCGGCCCCAGGAAGTCGAGCTCGATCCGTCGCAACCAAACGAACGCGCCACGACCCAGCGAACCTCGCCGGCCGAGTTGACGGTCCCCGACGGCGGGCCGCCCCTGGAACCGCTGCCTGACGATGAATCACGGCAACCCGAGCTGACGCCGCTGGCGCCGGTCGAGCCAATCGCCGTCCCGTCGGAAGCCGCCTCTTCCGAGCCGATCGAAGCGCCTGCCGCGAGCCGGCAGGACGTCAGCGATTCGTCGGTCGTCGGCGACACTGGTCCCGAGCGTGCCGCGCCGGGTGAGGCGACTTCGGAGATCGGGCCGGCGGCCGCCAAACCAAGTTCACCGGACTTGCTCGATTCGCTCACCTCCGATGCGCTGCGCTTGCCGCGGATGAGCGAAGCACCCTCCGTTCCGCTCCCCGCGGGCCCTTTCACTCGTGGTCCCGGTGGCGCCAATCGCACCGCCAGCCCGCTGACGCCGGAAGCGGAATCGACCGCCGCCGGCGACAACCGGCGCGGGCACGATTCGGATCTCAGCCCCGTCGTCGGTCGTTCGCCGGGTTCGTCGGCCTTGGCCGGCCCCGCCGGGCCGACCGGCAACGTCGACGGCTTGACTGCCCCCAAGCTCACCTCGCGCCGCTCGTCTTCGGGCGCGGGAACGGTGCCGCAAATGTTCCAACTTCGCCGGGCCCCGAACAAGACGCAGATCGCCGCGCGGCAGGGTGGCTCGGCCGACACCGAAAAGTCCGTCAGGGCCGCGCTCAAGTGGCTTGCGGCGAACCAGGACGCCGACGGCCGTTGGGACGCCAGCCGATTCGACGCCGGCATTGAAATGAAAGTCCTGGGCCACGATCGAAAGGGGGCCGGTGGCGACGCCGACACGGGCGTGACCGGTCTGGCACTATTGGCCTTCCTGGGCGCGGGACACACGCACAAGGAAGGCGACTACCGGCTCGTGGTCGAAAACGCCCTGAATTACCTGCTGGCCAGCCAGCACCCGGACGACGGCCATATCGGCGGCCAGATCGATCTTCCCTCTCAGCACTTCGCCTTCATGTACTGCCACGGCATATCGACCTTGGCCCTGGGCGAGGCCTTCGCCATGACGCGCGACCAACGGCTGCTCGAACCCCTCAGGCGCGCCATTGGTTACACCATCCGCTCGCAAATCGTCAAAAGCGGTTCTTGGCGATACATGCCGGGCGACTCCTCCGGAGACACAAGCCAACTCGGCTGGCAACTCATGGCGCTGAAGAGCGCCGAGCAGGCAGGTATTGAAATCCCGCGAAGTACGCACGCGGGAATGGTGAAGTTTCTCAAAGCCGTTTCATCGGGCAAGCACGGCGGGCTCGCCCGCTACCGCGTCGACGCGCGTGAGCGTCCGACGCCGTCGATGACCGCCGAGGCCTTGGTCTGTCGTCAGTTCCTGGGAATGGAGCGCGCCAACCCGGCCAGCGACGAGGCGGGCGAATACCTCCTGAGCGAGTTGCCCGGCGAGGGTGAGACCAATTTCTACTACTGGTACTATGCGACGATCGGCATGTTTCAGTTGCAGGGCGTCTACCACGAACGCTGGAACGCAGCTTTAACGGCCACCCTTTTGAGCAGTCAACGCGGCGACGGCGACGATGCGGGTAGTTGGGATCCGAAAGATCTCTGGGGTGGACATGGTGGCCGGGTTTACACTACGGCGATGGGCGCCTTGTGTCTCGAAGTCTACTACCGTTACCTCCCTCTCTACGGAGGCCCGGCGAGCAGCACGCGCTAGCCCCCTGTCATCTGCTGGCGAGCGGGGGGCGTAAGCCCCCCGGTGGGCTTTGCACTAAAACCCCTAGTTGAACTTTTTGTGCAACCGGCATTTCTGCACAAAAAGCCAGGATGGTCATTCTTCGGATTCTTTGACTAGGTTGAATGTGAAGTTGTTGGGGCCTTCCTTGGTGACTTCGGCGGTCAATCCCGACGTGTCCCAAGATCCAAACCGCTCTGGGGTTATGTGTTCTATGCGGTTAGTAGTATCCAGCACGCCGGACCACCCATCGCCAGGCTTTAGCCTGATTTCCTGGTTGGTCTCAGGAATTCTGCCGATGATTTCCTCTCCCGTCTTGTGGTCCGTCCACGGATATCGCTCTGACGGGATGATCTTGAACTTCGAGATGGCGACTTTATACGAGCCAGGCTGCGCTCCGGTTGCTGGGCTTGCTCCGTCCATATAAGTCTTCAACGTGAAGCCACCGGTCGTGTCCGTCAAGGCGTCCTCCGGATACCCTTGGTGATCAATTGGTACGAATACGACCCTAGCTGCGTCGAGGAGCACTCCGTCCAGTGTGACGATTCCCGTGACTGGCACGGGGGGCGGCGGCACCGGCCGTCTGACATAGTAG
>DATLQY010000889.1:0-5209 GCA_035534975.1 Pirellulales bacterium | reverse complement strand
AATTGCGGGCCTTGGAGGCCGCGCGCACGAAGCAAGATTCACCGGCTCTGCGGTTCCTGCTCGGTTATCATTACGCGTACCTGGGCTTCCCGCAACAAGCCGTGCGAGAGCTCGACAAGGCGCTGAAGTTGAATCCCCAAGACGAATTGGCGCGACAGTTGCGCGATTCGATGAAGGCTAAGCTTGGGCCCGACGTAAAGCCGGGGCCGGACCTGGCGCCGCAAGGGGCGATTTGACCGGATCGTGGGGCAGGTTTCCAACCTGCCATACAAATCCTTATGGCAGGTTGAAAACCTGCCCCACGGGTTCGTACTGCACTTTTGGCGGGTGGTTGATTTTTTTTCCGCCGCTCGCCTAGGTCAACTCAGAGTCGTCGCAGTTGCGGCGCTGAGCGGGGCCTGAGGGCCGCCGCCTTGTCGCTGGCCGGCACTGGTGAGCCCTTTGCGAACTTCTCGCACGATCTCGTCGATTTGAAACGGCTGCAAGACGTGCGGTTCTCTCGCCAGCTTCGCCCTCCATTGGATCAAGACCTTGTGCTTGCCCGATTCCAATGGCTGGTCATTGGATTCCTCGATCATCTGTTGGATGGTCACCGCCCAGTTTTTCAGCGTCATCGAGTGTATCCTTGGCTGTTTGCCGCGTCGGTCGTTGGGGTGCGGGCGTCCCGCCTGCCAGGTGGTTTTGGGATAGGTTCTTTAGTCTATTCGACTGAAAACGGCCCTGAACTCGATTCCTTCCCTCATACTTTTGTTGTCTGACCAGGTTCGCGTGCTGCGCGGGCGGCGGTGTCGGTCGCCGGCGTGCGACGGTGCCGATTTGAGCGCTTTCCGCTACTTCCGCTTCCTGTTCAGCCTGGTGAACTCCTTCACCCGATTGGCGATCGCCGGCTCGACAGGGAGCCGCTCCATGCTGCTGGCGCCGTAGAAGCCGACGATCCCTTCGGTGTGGTCCAAGATGTACTGCGCGTCGGCGGGCTCGGCGATCGGTCCCCCGTGACAGAGGACGAGTATCTGGGAGTTGACGCGCTTGGCCGCGTCGTGCATGGCTTGCACTTGCCGCACCGATTCGTCCAACGTCAGCGCGGTCGAGGCGCCGATCGCGCCTTTGGTCGTCAAACCCATGTGCGGAATCAGGATGTCGGCGCCGGCCGCGGCCATGGCGCGGGCCTCGTCGGGGTTGAAGGCATAGGGGGTGGTCAGCAAGTCCATTTCATGGGCCAGGCGGATCATGTCGACTTCGGGACCGAAGCCCATGCCGGTTTCTTCGAGATTGGTGCGGAACGTGCCGTCGATCAGGCCCACCGTGGGAAAGTTCTGCACGCCCGAGAACCCCGTCGCGGCCACGTCGCGCAGGAAGAGCTTCATGACGCGGAAGGGGTCGGTGCCGCAAACGCCCGCCAGCACCGGCGTGTGCCGAACGACGGGCAGGACCTCGCGGGCCATGTCCATCACGATCGCGTTGGCATCGCCGTAGGGCATCATCCCCGCCAACGAGCCGCGGCCGCCCATGCGAAAGCGGCCCGAATTGTAGATCACCAACAAGTCGATCCCACCCGCTTCCGACATTTTCGCGCTGATTCCGGTGCCCGCCCCGCCACCGATGATCGGCCGCCCGGCGGCGACCTTCGCCCTCAGTTTCGACAAGATTTCGTCGCGTTGAAACAGGCTCATGGGAGTCCCTTGGGACACGAAAAAGTAGAACGGAATTCATTCCGTTTCCGCCTTCTAACGGAATGAATTCCGTTCTACGTGCGGAACGAAATCAGCCTAATGTCGATCCACCGCAAAGCCCAAGTTTTTAGCGGCCCAGGCTCTGCCCCAGTCACCGTGAATGTCTCATTCTCGGCCGCGTGCAGTATACTGTAGCGCGAAGCCCCAGCGGTCAAACGTCGAAAACAAAAGTTCCATCTTTTTTTCGGAGTGCAGAATATGCGAAGATTTATCACCGCGGCGATCGTTGCTTGTCTCGCATTGTCCGCCATTGCGTACGCTGCAAAAGGTGCCGCGCCGAACCCGAAAGCAAAAGCACTCTTGAAATGGAACGGTACCTGGGCCCTGTCGGAAGATCTCAATCGAGCTCTTGGTTTCACCGACGCAGAAAGCCGGGCGGACGGACGGCTAGGAGATAATCACCCGGTGTCTTTTCAACTGACCCTGACCGAAACGATCGGCGAGGGGTCGGATGAACACCTGGTGCAGTCCTATCGCGACAATGTCTTCAAACGAAATGGACATCGAATCGTCGCGACGGGGAAATGGAAACTGACGTTTCGTGAAAATACGGATATCGACGCGTCCGACTGTTTTGTCACCGAATACGAAGGAGCCACGTTTCTGTGGGTGCCGGCGAACTGGGTGATCATCTTTGGCGGCAAGCTCTCGCTACTGGAAGGCCGCGACAACAATCACGATGTCATCGTGATCGACTTCAATTCCGATCCGCACGACGAGCGGTCAGTCGATACGGCTGCGTATCAGCGTAAGGCCTAATGCCATCGCTCACGCGGGCACGATGTCGCATGGCTCAGGCATGGGCGCACTCGTATTCCAGGACAGCACCCATCTGCACGGACCGCTGGGGCTGGTGCTGGCCCCCAACGGCGACCTGATCGCCTCCAATGGTGACGCCATCAGTGGGCATACGGTGGAAGCGCGCACCCAATAGCCGTAATCACGGCGGAGGCGGTAACGCCCGCGGCAAAACTCCTGCGTCTCCACGACCCCCAGAGGAAGCAGCCACAGACGGTCCATTGGAAACCGCGCCGACTGCGCCCGGCGGGGCGGGTCGTTGCCGCTTGAGACTTGTTCCCTCCCTCACGGCCGGGCGGTGCCGCGTGGGTGGTGGAGCGATTGTCGATGGAGCACCAGGCGTTTTTGCCGCGGGCGTTCGTGCGGTTTCACGACCGCCGCCGGAGAGGAATTGCCTATGGCGTGCGGCAAACGTCGGCGGCGCGCGGCTGCGTCAAGGTACGTCCGGCACCTTCCCGCCCGCGATGAGTGGTTCGCCGGCTCAAAGCCTATTCCTTGGCTGGCGGAGTTAGCGAGCGGCGCAGCTCGTCGATCTCGGCGGTCGACAGGCGCCGCTGTGCCGCCCGAAGCATCGTGACGAAATGGTCGATCTCCAGGTCCGTCGCGGGGAAACCGATATTTCCCTGCGGGCCGTCACTCGTGACCACGGCCTTGCCATTTGCGTCGAGAAGCACAAACCAGGGGATTCCTCCCTGGTTGTTGCCTTTGTAATGCGCGAGCAACTCTTTTGCCCCGGTCATGCCGTCCAGGTCGATCTTCAAGTCCACGAAGTCCTTGCCGATGATCTCGGCGACGCGCGGCCGCGCGAGCCAGTCGTCCATCCTCAGGCACCAGCCGCACCATGGAGCGCCAAAGTGAAGCAAAACGCCCCGCTCGGTTTTGGCCGCCTCCAACAGGGCGGCGTCCAAGACAGTGTCGGCGTTGAGCGGCTCGGCTTTGTGGGCCGTTAGAAATTCCTGTAGCTGCTTGGCGTCGTATTGCTCTCCCTCTTCGGAAGTCGTGACGAGCAATCCTCCGGCCGCCTGGCCCGCGATGACCTCTCCAGCGGCGTCAAGCACCGTTAGCGATGGCATGCTAGGGGGCATCTTGTAGTGGTGATATAGATCGACGTTCTTCTTTCCTCCGTCAATGTCCACGTGAACGACGATGTATTAATACGTCAATGTCTTCTTCAAGTCGGGGTCAGTGCGGAAACGCTCATCGAGCCGCACGCAAAGCCCGCACCAGTTGGCGCCCCACTGGATCAGGACGCGCCGGTTGTCGCGCTTGGCCAATTTTAGAGCGGCCTCGATTTCGACCCTGGCGTCCGCCTTCTCGTCGTAGACTGGCTTCTTTGCGTCCGGCTTTTTCGGCTCGGCTGCCGACGCGCCTCCGGCCGCGCAGGACAGCACGAACGTCCCCGCAAGCAACACGGTCGCGGCAAAGGTCGTCGTTTTCATGATTCATCCGTTAAGGTCGGGGCATTGCCGGCAGGCCTCGGCGTCGGGAGAGACTTTGGGTACGTTACCACGCCGAACCGTGAGCAGCAAACCCTTTTGCCGGAGCAAACCGTGGCGGCCACTTCAGCGCGAGCCAACTCAGAACGAACCAACCGCCGGCTACGCACTTGACCCTCATCGAAGGCTGGCGTATTCACCCCGCGCGTTTTCGTCGCTTGCGGGAGATGGGCTCGATGAATTCGTAGAGCAAGGCATTGGCCTGCTTGCCGACCTGCCGGGCTGCGCCGGTCTCTCGAAGACAATAGGCCATCCGCTGCGCCGTCCAGCGAGCGACGCCGACGGCCTCCGCCAATTGACCGGTGTGGAAAGGCGAAGGAAGCTCGCGGGGGACCAAAGCGCGCAGGTCGTCGGCCGTGCGGAAGCAGTGCACCTCGCGGACGGCGATCAGCTTCTGGTCGTCGACGACGAAATCGCCGGCCCGATAACGGCGGCGGCGGCCGTGGCCGGGTCGCCGCCATTCTTCAACGTCGACGAGCACGACTTCGAGCGTCAATCGGGGGTGCGGAAAAACCTTGGTGAAGTAGACCAATTCGTCGAAGAGGCTCAAGAGCGTGCAGCGTTTCGGGCTGAGCCGGCGGTCGACGACCGGGCCACCCCGCCGGGCACGCTTGACGAGCAGCTTGCTCGCCAGGAGCGGTTTGACGACTCGCACGCGGCGCTCGGTCAAGAGGACGCGCACCTTGTCACGGATGGCGGCCAGCGAACCGTGCTGGATTTCGACCAGTTCGTCCCCCACCACGGCGTCGATTCGGTAATTGCCGTGGCGGATTTCGACCTGCGCCCCGCTCTCCGCCTGGCCGGCGTACCGTTGCTTCAGCTCGCGGTGCAGCGAGGTTTCCATGTCGTTTTCGCGCGGGGTCCCATCCTAAGAGAAGGCGGCATTGATAGCAGCAACGCCCGATCGCGTCCACCGCAGTTGGGCCGAACTCGGGGCTTACGGCCTGCCAAAAGAACGTGGGGCAGGTTTGCTCGCCCCCGAGGGCTGCTACCGGCTTCGAATAACTGCTAGAATTGCGGTCGGCCCCAAGAACGAAGTGTGTCTATTTGGTTTTGATTTCCGTCACGACACCATGACCCTCGCTGAGTTGCAGCAACTCGTCGCCGATACGAAAGGCGAAGGAGATCGACTGGAGTTCAAGAAAACGACCGCTCTACCCACCGTTGGCCCTTCGGGAGGCCTTG
>DATLQY010000888.1:0-3192 GCA_035534975.1 Pirellulales bacterium | reverse complement strand
CGCACGATCAGCGCCGCCGCCCCCGCGGTGCGTTCGATCAGCTCCAGCCCGCGCATCGGCCCGAGCACGCTCACGGCAGTGGCCAGGCTGTCGGCGGTGGTGCCGTCGCGGGCGACGACCGTGACGCTGCTCTGGTCGGTCAGTCCCAGCCCGGTGTGCGGGTCGACGATGTGCGAATAACGCTTGCCGCCGATCTCGACGTGCTGGAAGGCGTCGCCCGAGGTGGTGACCGAGGCGCTCTTCAAGAGCAGAAATCGGCTCGGTGGGCCCTTGGGGTCCGTCAATGGGGCAATGCCGATTCTCCAGCCCTCGGCACCTGGCGGCGGATCGCCGACGACAATGTCGCCGCTGGCGTCGATCATCGCGCGCGTGATGCCCTGGGCGGTAAGCACCGTCAGCGCTTCGTCGGCCGCGTAGCCCGCCGCGATTCCACCCAGATCGAGCCGCATCCCGGCGGCCAGCAATTCAGCGGTCTTTTTCTCGGCATCAAGCCGCAGGTGCTTGTAGCCCACGGCCGCGCGTGCTTCGGCCAGCCGGTCGGCCGTGGGGAATTCGCGCGTCCGCCTGGCCCGCCGCCAGAGCCGCACGTACGGTCCCACGGTCACGTCGAACGCGCCGCCGCTGTCGGCCGCCAGCCGCTGGGCCCGGTCGAGCACGAACCACAGCTCGTCGCTCAGCGGAAGGGCGCGGCCTATCCCGGCGCTTTGGCTTAGTAGCGAGAGCTCGCTTTCGGGCTTGTAATCGCTCATGATCCCGTCGATCTGGGCGATCCGCGCATAGGCCCCGTCGGCGGCTAGGTTTGCGGACGGCTCGTCCGCCGCGTACAATAAAAGCTTTACAACTTGCCCCATGTGGACCTGCTCGTATTGGAAGCGGAATAGTTCGGGCTCAGCCGCCAGGCCGGCGAATGAACTGCCGGCCAGCGCCGCCAGTGCGGCGACGCTCGCCAGCGAATGCCTGAGCCGCCAGGGGCCGGCGAGGTTGCGTGGAGGAATTCGCATGTCGGAGGTCCACATGACTTGTAACGGAAAACCGAGGCCGAAAAGCATTATGAACTTCACACTCTCCAAGCGCCTATCCGAAAACTCGTTCATGCCGCGCCTTATGTCGCCATTCGCTCCGCGAAAGAGCGTACTTTCGCGGAGCGAAAGACGACGATACCCGAGTTTTCGGATTGGCGCGCCCTGCCTGCTAGGGTCACTGGTTTCGCTTGCCATGACCCTACCGCCGTGCCCTGCCGCGGGCGACGAATTGGCCGCGCGACCGGTACTGGAAGTGCCCAACGCGACGGCCGCCGCGCCGGAGGAAATGAAGCCCTACGCCGACCGCATCGCCGGCAGCAAAGTCAAATTCGACATGCTGCCGATACGCGGCGGCAAGTTTCTAATGGGTAGTCCCGCGAGCGAGGCGAAGCGCGGCGACGACGAGGGGCCGACGCACGAGGTCGAGGTGGCGCCGTTCTGGATGGGCAAGTGCGAGGTCACCTGGGACGAATACGAGATCTTCATGTTCAGTCTCGACGTCGCACGCCGAAAGGCATCGGGCGAGACCGCCAGCGAGCTCGACAAGCTGGCCGATACCGTGACCCGTCCCACGAAGCCCTACACCGACATGTCGTTCGGCATGGGCAAGCAGGGCTTCCCGGCGATCTGCATGACCCAGCTCGCGGCCAAAAAGTATTGCCAGTGGCTTAGCGCCAAGACCGGGCGTTATTACCGGCTGCCGACCGAGGCCGAATGGGAGTACGCCTGCCGTGCGGGCACGACGACGGCATACCATTTCGGCGACGATCCGGCCGAGTTGAACGATCATGCCTGGTCGTACGACAACGCCGACGACCATTATCACAAGGTGGGCCTGAAGAAGCCGAACCCGTGGGGGCTGTTCGACATGCACGGCAACGTCAGCGAATGGTGCTGCGATCAGTACGTTGCCGATTTCTATGCCCAATTTGCCGGTAAGGCAGCCCTGAACCCGCTGGCCGTGCCGACGACGGCCGAGCCGTGCATCGTGCGCGGCGGGTCGTGGCAAGACGACCCCGACCGGCTGCGCTGCGCCGTCCGACGCGGCAGCAATAAGGATTGGAAGCAGCAAGACCCTCAACTTCCGCAGAGTATCTGGTATTATACCGATGCTGAATTCGTCGGCCTCCGCGTCATCCGGCCGTTGGTGGAACCGTCGGCGGAAGAGAAGGAGAAGTTCGAAGTGAACCTGGAACGAAAAGATCCGAATCGGCAGTAGAGGAGGGGAGAGTTGACAGTAAAAAGTTGAAAGTTAATAGTCGTAGGGTGGGCACCGCCCACCGCAAGCACGTGCGTGAATCTGGCCCTTCAACCGTGGAGACAAGATGATGAGCGAAAACCCTCAACCTCAATCGACGAGTCGCGAGCCTCCCAGCCGCCGCGACTTTCTCAAGACCTCGACGGTGGCCGTAGTCGGCGGCGGGCTGATGGGCGGGCTGGGCATCGCCCGCTCGGCCCACGCGGCCGGCGACGACACGATCAAGATCGGCCTGATCGGCTGCGGCAGCCGTGGCAGCGGGGCCGTCATCGACGCGATGCGCACCCAGCACAACATCAAACTGGTGGCGATGGGCGATGCTTTCGAGGACCGGCTCAACGGCTCGCTCGGCAACATCACCAATGAGCTCAAGAACCAGGGTAAGTCCGAACGGATTGACGTTGCCAAAGATAGGCAATTCGTCGGTTTCGACGCCTACCAGAAGGTCTTGGCCGCAGGCGTCGATTTGGTGATCCTTGCCACTCCGCCCGGCTTCCGCCCGATCCACTTCGCCGCGGCCGTCGAGGCCGGCAAGCACGTGTTCATGGAAAAGCCGGTGGCCGTCGACGCGCCGGGCGTGCGCGCCGTCTTGGCCGCCGCTCAGGTCGCCAAGCAAAAGAGCCTGGGCGTGGGCGTCGGGTTGCAGCGCCGCCACCAGGCGCAATACATCGAAACGATCAAGCGGCTGAAAGATGGGGCCATCGGCGACATCCTTTATACTCGCGTTTATTGGAACGGCGGCGGAGTGTGGGTCAACCCGCGTAAGGAAGGGGAAACCGACATGCAGTACCAGATGCGTAACTGGTACTACTTCAATTGGCTTTGCGGCGATCACATCGTCGAGCAGCACATCCACAATCTTGACGTCGTGAACTGGCTCAAGAACGCCTACCCGGTCCGCGCCGAGGGGAT
>DATLQY010000887.1:0-44645 GCA_035534975.1 Pirellulales bacterium | reverse complement strand
TACTGCCGCTTCCGCGTCAGTCCCGAGGTGGTGCTCGCGCTGGGCACCAAGGTCAAGGTGCCGGGGGAGCGCATGGTGGGGGAAAGGATCGAGCTGGTCGCCCACCACCAGCCGCCCGACGAGATGCAACCTTACGAGCGTCTCTTGGGCGATGCGGCCAACGGCGACGCGACCCTCTTCGCGCGCGAGGACGCGGTCGAGGCGGCCTGGCGCGTGGTGGACCCGATCCTCAAGAACACGGCCCCGCCCATCGAGTACGAGCCCAACACCTGGGGACCGCCCGAGGTCGATCAGCGACTCACGCCCGAAGGAGGCTGGCACGACCCCAAGCCCAAGGAGGCGCCGGCATGACGCAAGTTGCTCACGTCGTCTTCCTGCTCGACATCGATGGCACACCATTTGCCCACTCGAAGGCATATTCTCAATCGCAGTCACAAATCGAGGAACGCGCCATGGCACGTCCACTTGCAAAACCTGGTGAAGTCGTCGATGTCGGGCTTTTCGGCTCAGCCGTTGGTTCCGCGGAGACCATGACCTTGGTCAAGGCCAAGGACGTCGAAGTCATTCGACTGATTGTGCCAGCCGGAAAACTGATCGCCGAGCACAAGGCCAAGGGCGAAATCATCGTGCATTGCCTTGAAGGGCGGGTTGAGTTCACCGTCTTCGACAAGGCGCGGACGCTCGAAGCGGGGAAGCTCCTCTATTTACCGACAGGGGAGCCCCATTCGGTCAAGGGCCTTGAAGACTCGTCGCTTCTGTTGACGATTCTGTTGCCCAAGCACGAGTAGCTCTGGTGACCGGCAGTGGGAAAAAACAATCACCCGCTTCAATGCCAAACTCTGAAGACGGGACGGCCTCTGTAGGGAACGCCCTCCGTGGCTTTCGTGTGCTGCCAGATGACGTCGCACCCGCTTCCCGGAACGCCACGGAGGGCGTTTCCTACAGAACGCGACGGGTCGATTCTGGCATTGAAGCGGGCGATTGAAAAACCCCCGCGCCCGTCGTGGATAGGTATCCATAAAACGCGCGGCCCAGACGCTATTAGGAATAGTAGGAAAAGACGATCATGTTTCCATTCGATCTGCACCCCATCCTCGCCACTTCTACATTCGAGGCACTGCGCCAGTTCGTGAGCGCCTACTTGGTCCATCCGATCCTTGTCAATTTCACGGCCGCCCTGATTCCAATCTCCGTCGTCAGCGACGTCCTCGGCAGGATACTAACCAAGGAGACGCTCCGCGACACCGGTTGGTGGACGCTGTGTTTCGCCGCGGTCATCACGCCCTTCACCGCGATGGCTGGCTGGCTGTTCTGGATGGACGGCGACATCGGTGTCACTGGCATGACCATCCACAAATGGCTCGGTACGACCCTGGCCGTGCTCCTGGTCGGCCTCGTCGTGTGGCGATGGTGGTTTTTCAAGAGCGACCGCTGGCCGAGCAACTACTATCTGCTGGTGGCACTGGCGGTGGTGGGGGCTGTCGTCTACCAAGGATTCCTCGGCGGGAGCCAGAGTTTCTCCATGTAGGATGCCTCAGCCGAATGCCGGTGAGAATAGGCTGGCCGTAGCCCCCCGCGCCGATCAACGCGTCAAGCGTGGCCGTGCTGACGTGGAATTCGTCGATATCGAACCAGCCATGAACAAAAACACTCCATTCTCCGCCAGCGAAGCCGGAGAGATTGCACACCCCGCCCTATGAGAATGGCGAGTCTTAAGACGGCGACGCGGCACACGAATTGCACGCAGGTGGGGCCGACCGGTGTCGTCGTGTCATTGAATCTCGTGCCAGGAGAAAAGAAAAAGAATGAGTACCGCCGTCGCCAGTACCACCTACATTACGAAATTGAAGAGCCACGAGGAAGTGGCCGACGAGACCATGGCGTTCCGATTCGAGAAGCCCGCGGCGTTCACTTTCACGCCTGGCCAGTGTATCGATATCACGCTGCAACATCCGCCCGAGACTGACACGGAAGGTGATGGGCGTACGTTTTCCATTGCCAGCGCCCCCTCTGAAGACTTCCTCATGGTGGCGACCCGTCTGCGGGACACCGCGTTTAAGCGAGTGTTGAGGACACTCGCTCCGGGCAACGAAGTGAAGATCGAAGGCCCGTCGGGCAGCTTGAGACTTCATAACGATAAGCGGCGGGCTGCCGTGATCGTGGCCGGGGGCATCGGTATTACGCCCTTCCGCAGTATTCTTCTCAACGCCACGCGGGAGAAACTGCCCCTCCGCATTTTCGTTTTTTACGGGAATCGCCGCCCGGAGGACGCCGCCTTCCTCGACGAACTCCAAGAGCTCGAGAAGCGGAACCCCAACTACAAGTTGATCGCTTGCATGAGCGAGATGGGGAAATCGCATCGCTCCTGGCAAGGTGAGAGGGGGTTGATCGACGCCAAAATGCTAGCCAAACACCTGAAGGGAGTCGGCTCGCCCATCTACTACATCACCGGATCGCCGGCCATGGTCAAAGCCATGCACACCGTGCTCAATGGCACGGGAGTCGATGACGACGATATCCGCACCGAGGAGTTTGCCGGCTATTGACCTGGCCACGGTGGCTTGGCCGTGGCTTCTCACCCAGACCGTTGAGGCTCTAAAGATGTCGATCTGGACCGTCGGCCATTCGACCCGTACGATCGAGGAGCTCATCGACCTCCTGCGCCATGTTCAGATCGAAATCCTCGTTGATGTGCGGCACTTCCCTGGCTCGCGCCGCTTCCCGCACTTCAACAAGCCGGAACTGCACGACACCTTGGCCGCGGCGGGTATTCGCTACGAGCACCTGGTCGAGCTTGGCGGGCGCAGGCCGGTTCGACCCGATTCGCACAACGGCGCGTGGCGCAACGCCTCGTTTCGCGGCTATGCCGACTACATGGAGACCGGGCCGTTCCGCGATGGCGTTGATCGACTGATGAAGATCGCTCGCGCGGGCCGAACCGCGATCATGTGTTCGGAGGCGGTCTGGTGGCGGTGCCACCGTTCGATGATCGCCGACGATCTCAAAGCGAGAGGCTGGCAGGTTTTCCACATTCTAGGCGCGAACAAGATCCAGGAGCACCCCTACACGTCAGCGGCGCGGCTGTTGGACGGACAGCTCTCGTATGAAGGCGTTCTCGGGAATGTCGGAACTGGAAATGGGGCGACTGAAGGTCAACCAGGGATCACGTCGCCTTGACAAACGCCAAGATTTGCTGCAACTTGCCGAAATCAGTGGGCTTGACCAGGTGGTGACCGAACCCCTCCTCGCGCGAACGCCGGTGGTCTGACTCATGCCCATACCCGCTCATGGCGACCAGCATGACGTTCTTGAGGATCGGCTGCTGACGCATCTTTTTGGCTACCTCATAGCCGTCCATCCCCGGCAAGCCGATGTCCAGCAGCACCACATCAGGCCGGTACTCGACGGCCGCTTCCAGTGCCGTCGGGCCGTCGTGAGCCGTTCGGAAATCATGTCCCGACGCTTCCAGCAGCATGGCCAGGCTCTGGGCCACATCCACGCTGTCATCGACCACGAGCACTCGCAAAGATGGTCCGGTCGGTTTCGCCGTTTCGGTGGGAGAAGACTGCGGCCGCGGTTCGCCCGCCAGCACCACCGGCAGACGCACGACAAACTCGCTGCCCTGCCTCAACGCACTGTAAGCCTCGACTGTGCCTCCGTGCAACTCCACCAGCCGTTGCACCAAGCACAAGCCGATGCCTAAGCCGCCTTGCGAGCGGGCCAGCGATCTTTCCGCCTGCGTGAAAAGATCGAAGATGCGCGGGAGCAATTCCGGGGCGATGCCGACACCCGAATCCCGCACCCTCAGCACCGCTTCATTGCCTTCTTGCAGGACGGAAAGCCAAATGTGACCGCCTTCGTCGGTGTACTTGGCGGCATTGGTGAGCAAGTTCACGACCACCTGTTCCAGCCGAACAGCGTCGGCATACAGCCAAACGGGTTGTAGCGGCAGAGAGAGCTCGAGCGAATGTCGACGTTGTCCGATGAGCGGGCGAACCGTCTCGACCGCATTTGTCACGATACCGTTCAGGGCGAGCCGTTCTTGAATGAGGTGGATCCTTCCGGTCGTGATGCGAGACACTTCCAGCAAGTCGTCAACGAGGCGAGTCAATTGCCCCACTTGACGCTCGATGATGGTGCGGGTTTTCTGTTGGAGTTGGTCCTCGTTTTTCTGAAACCGAAGAAGTTGCCCTGCGTTCGAGATGGCGGCGAGTGGATTGCGAAGCTCATGACTGAGCATCGCCAGGAATTCGTCCTTGCGGCGGTGCAGGTCGATCAACGCTTCCGCCTGCTCGTGCGTCATACGTTCCAAGCGGCTGCGTTCACTGATGTCTCGGATATTGCATTGGGCAACGTGCCGGTGGTCCACATGATAGACGTTGCTGACGAACTCGACCTCGGCCCGCTTGCCGTTTTTGCTTTCGAGCGGCAAATGGTCGTAGCGGACATAGCCATTCTGTTGCAGTTCTCGGAAGGCGGATTCGTTTTCCGATTTGTCGCCGAACAGACCGATCTCCCACAGTTCCTTACCCATGAACTCGTCGTGTGCGTAGCCCAGCATGTTCGTCATAAACGGGTTCGCGTCGAGAATTTTCCCGGTGTCGGCGTCGAGAATCAAGATGCCGTCCTTGGCCGTCTCGAAGAGCCGCCGATAGCGGACTTCAGACGTCCGCACGGCGACTTCCGCCCTCCTGTGTTCGGTGATGTCCTGAATTGCGAGCAGGATCAGTTCCGGTCGGCTGTTCGCCGACACGAAACGGCGCGCGTTGAGCAGCATGATCCTGCTGCCGATCGTCGGAAAGTCGTGTTCAACGGCGTAGTCTTCGAACGAATGGTTTTGCGGCAGGACTTCTTCCAGAAGCTCCCGCAGCCGGGGGATGTCCCACTGGCGGTTGCCCAAGTCGTATATGAAGCGGCCTTCGGTTTCCTCTTGTGAGACCTGGAAATTCCGGAAGAAAGCGGCATTTGCCGTTTTGACCCGCAGTACCTTGTCGAGCACGACGAAAGGCTCTCTCAAGCTTGCGATGATGTTGTCGGCGTAGGCGAGGGCGTCATGCAGTTGCTGCTCGAAATGCCTGCGTTCGGAGATGTCTCGGAAAACCAGCACGATCCCGGCGACTTCACCCTGCTCGTTGCGGATCGGGACGGCACTCGCGTCAATGGGTCGTTCCGTGCCGTCTTTGGCGATGAGCAGGCTGTGGTTAGCCAGCCCGACGACGACACCTTCCCGCAAGGCTCGGACGGTGGGATCTTCAACCGGCTGGCGGCTTGCTTCGCTGACGAGCCGCAACACGCTGTCGAGTGCGTGCCCCGCCGCGTCGTCCAGCGTCCAGCCGGTCAAGAGTTCGCCGACCGAGTTGACGAACGTGACCCGCCCCTCGATGTTGGTGGTCATCACCGCATCGCCAATACTGGCCAGCGCTACGCGGCACCACTCCGGTTGGAAGAGCGGCGCTTTCTTGCTTGCCGGTGAAGGGTCGGCCATACGCCCCCAATCTGATCTTGCGCTCGAAATTCCGTCTGTACGCTCTCCGACAGACACGGAGGAACCCCGTGAGCTTTACTTTCGTCTTCAACCGAACAAGCGCGCGAATTCCTCGTTGATGCTGCGGTAGCACTCGCAAGAACCGGCCGTCAAACCGTCCCGGTCAAGGACGGTGAACTTCCCGCGGCTGTAACGGATCAAGCCCTTCTCTTGAAAAGGCTCGAGAACCTCGGAGACGGTGGAACGCCGCACGCCGAGCATTTCGGCGAGGAACTCGTGCGTCATTGGGAACACGTCCGAGTGCGCCCGATCCTGGGTCATCAGCAGCCATCGGCAACAGCGCTGGTAAACCGAGTGCAGGCCGTTGCAAGCCACGGCCTGCGAAACTTGGGCGAAAAATGCGGTATGGTAGAGGGTCAGCAACCGGCGTAAGGCGCTATCCCGGCTGACCTCTTCCCGCAGCACGTCCTCCGCCATCCGCAGGGCGTCGCCTGGCACCTGCACGATCATCCGGTTGGCCGTTGTCTTGGCCCCGACGATAAGCGGCAGGCCCACCATGCCCTCGTCTCCGATGGTCGCTACCTCAATGGCCCTGCCGCCTTCCATCACGGTCAGAGCGGAGACGACGCCCCGGTTCGGGAAATAGGCGTGGTCAATGGGCGACCGAGCCTGGTACAGGACCTGCTTCAACTCCAGCGGGACGACTTGCAGCCGGGGGAGGAGGCGTTCGTACTCCTCCGCGGGTAGCCGGGCCAGGAGCCGGTTACCGTGCGGCGCCGCAAGCGGTTTGGTCTTCGGCATGGCTCACCACCCTCCCAGCATCCGCGCAAGTTTCCGTAGGGCGCACGTAATGTCGTACAATGGTCGCTCGGATGCGGACGCGTCTGGTCCTGCAGCGGTGGTCGATTAAATAGTCCGTCTGTCTGCCAGCAGACCATTGTATCATTTGTCTGCTGGCAGACACACGGCGTCTGTACGGTTTCCGACATGGCGGCCGGACTTTTTTTTGCGATAATGGACCAAGTGAGGACAAAGGCCGGGTCCCGGTGCGGCCCCGGACCCGACCGCAGCGAGGAAGCGTAAAATGGCTGAGCTCCGTAGAATCCATGTCCTCGGCCAGAACCGCCTATTGGCAAGTCTGCCGAGGAATGAGTACCGCCGCCTGCATCCCCATTTGGAAAGGGTCTCCCTGCCCTTGAGGGATATCCTCTACGAGGCGAACGGGCCGATCCCGCACGTCTTTTTCCCGCTCAACGGGGTGGTTTCTCTGGTCATCGTCATGGAAGGCGGCTTCAGCCTCGAAGTGGGAACCATCGGCAACGAGGGCATGGTCGGGACGCCGGTCTTCCTGGGGTCCGATAGTAGCCCGACCAGGGCGATTTCGCAGGTTCCAGGCGAGGCGCTGCGGATGGAAACCAAGGTCTTTGAGGAGGAAATGAAGCGCGGCGGCCCGTTGTACGGATTGGTCCAGCGGTACACTCAAGCGATGATTAACCAGATTTCGCAGTCCACGGTCTGTAATCACCGGCACTCTGTCGAGAAACGCATGTGCCGCTGGCTGCTGATGAGCCACGACCGTGTGGGGATCGACGAGTTTCTGCTCACCCAGGAGTTCCTTGCCCAAATGCTCGGTGTCCGTCGCCCCACTGTGACCGCCGTGGCGGGCATCCTCCAGAAGGCCGGGCTGATTTCCTACCACAGGGGCAGGCTAACCGTCCTCGATCGCAAGGGGCTGGAAGGCGCTTCCTGCGAGTGCTACGAGGTGGTCGCAAAGGAGTTGGACCGCTTGCTCGGCTGACGCCGGGAGCCTACCGACGGTCGCAGTGAAAGGTCTTCATGTTCCTGGGAGAATTGCAAGCGGTTTTTCCGTATCCGCCATGAGTGCGCCGAATTCCGTGTCAGAAACGAGGACAAGTCGGCCAGTTGACTCGACTCTACAAAGCCGTTGGACCACGTGGCGCAGCGGATGATTGCAGACCACTTCAAGTACGCGAACGTTTTCCGCCTTGCCGTTGACAATCACCGCTCGTCGTTGCCCAGCCTTGCCACAAAGCCCATTTCCGTAGTTGTGCCATTG
Source organism: Pirellulales bacterium (assembly GCA_035534975.1). Classification (GTDB taxonomy): domain Bacteria; phylum Planctomycetota; class Planctomycetia; order Pirellulales; family JAICIG01; genus DATKSN01. The sequence goes on along the minus strand of DATLQY010000887.1, from coordinate 37,083 downwards.
TTCCCCGTTGTGCATATGCATGGAGAATCTCCCGTCGATTTAGCCCCTATATACTATGGTTCCGGGCACCGGTTTCGTCCGTTTCGTCGCTCAACTCATCGACCAGGATCACCGTGCCGTTCGCGGCGTTAAAACGGGGCCAACCACAATACGCCGAGCGCAACAGCGATCGACATTTTGGTCCTCCGAGTCTTGAGGTTCTTAAAGAAGTGAAATGTCCCCATTCCCACTAGGGCAGCAATTACTATGCCAAGTTGCGCTAGACTTGTCGCGCCTGCTCGATTTCGGCTTCGCCTCCCCTGGGCGGCGGCCCCTATCAACTCCGCCTTGAAGTGGCAGGCCGCGACTGGTTGCCCCCGCTTCAACCCTTGGTGTCAACGGAGTCACGCGTCACGCGGACTTAGCCCAGCGGTTGACCTTTCTGTGCCGCGCGCGATGGAGCTCTCGTCGGCATAGGGCGAGTATTGTTTGGCTGTTCGGCTGCGCCGACGGGCGTCAAGGACCCATCAGGCGAGCCACGTCGCGGCCGTCCGTGGTGATTTCGTACCGCGTGCAGTGATCGCCGTAGCCTTGCAGCCGCGCAAGTCCTCGTCGAACGAGGGAGTCGAGCACGGTGCGGTTGGTGAAGTTCCTGCTCGGCGTGACGACCATCAGCCGAAGCTGGTCGAGCCCTTCGCGCACATTCCAAAGACCCTCGCCGGCGCCGGCCACGAGCATCTCGCGTTCGCCGACGTCGAGTCTCGATGCCACGGTCTGATGATCCATCGGTCAATACTCCAAAAACAAAGCCGGCGTGGCGGATCGCCCGGAGGCATTCCACCACGCCGGCTTACTCGACAACGAGCCACCCGAAAAGTCCGGGCTGCTCTTCAGCTAGTCATCCGACGAATACTCGTACCGCAGTTCGACGGGACCGATTCGAAAACGGTCATGAACCTCGCCGACCACTTAGAGTATACGGCGCGGAGGGGCGAAAACAAGGGGTGCGACTGCGTTTATACCGCACGTCACCGCTCGCTCGCATATCGCACCGCGATCAACTCGGAAACGGACTGGACCTCCGCGGTGCCCGTTTCGGGGACCCGGACGACGCGTTTCAACAAGGCCCGTTGGTCGCTCTCCGGAGGATACATCGCCGACAATTTGAGCGACTGAACGCTGAGATCCTCGATCAAGGCGTGGAAGATCACCGAGACCGTGGCCGGCTCAACCGCCGCCGCCAGGCAGTTCTCAGCGATGAGCTGCGCGTAGACGATGGTCGAAAAGCACTTGCCGATTTCGATCACGAGGCCGGCATCCGCGGTCGCGTTCTGGGCAGGTGCGCCGTCTCCCACGAATGAGCTGAACGCCTCCACCTGCTCGACAAAGGCCCTGACGTTCGGTAAAGAACGCAGTGGCTCGTAGGCCTTCAGGAAATGCGCGAACTTGACCGTCTTGGCATTGCGGTCATGGGCTTCCATGCCATACGGGTTTTCGTCGCAATCGCCCTGCCGCAGGCTTACGGACCCTGGCACCGGCGCCTCGTTGGGGGTCGATGCGAAATACGGGCCCATGAATTGGGCCGTCAGGGCGAAGTTGATGTGAGTGCTTCCCTCAAGACTGGGGATGAGCTGCGCATCCCGCACGGCCGATTCGAGGTACGTCTCGGATTCGACCCCCCGAGCGCCCACGCACTCGGCGAGCAGCCCCAAGACTTTGACGCCTTCGGTGCTGACCTTCGCCTTTTGAACGGCGTTGAACAGCAGGTACCGGCGGTCGTTCTTGCCGGAGGCTTGCAGGTAGTCGAGCGCCCGATACGCGTAGAGCTTCATCGCCGCCAGGCGGGCATAAGCGGTGACCGTCACGGTACGGATGTGAGGCATTTCCACGACGGGCTTACCGTAGAGCACCCTGCGGCGCAGATGGTCGACGGCCTCCGTGAAGGCGTGCTCGCAGATGCCGACGGAGCCAAACCCCAAGAAGAACTTGCCGAAGTCGACCGTGCCGAAAGCCGCGTCCCAAGCGTCGCGGCCCCGCGCGATGACGTCGCGGTCCGTCAACGGGTGGCCTTTGACCTCGAATTGGCCCACGAAGGCCGCCCGCACGCCGAGGGTGCGAATCTTCCGCACGTTGCAATACGCCGGCGCTTCTTGCGGTCGAATCGCGAAAAAGACGAACGGCGATCTCTTTTTCGATCCAGCCGGCTCGGCGGGGCATTGCTTGGCCAGCACCGAAACCATGCATGCTTTATTGGCGTTGCCGATGTAGTACTTCGCGCCGTCGGCGACCAGGCCCGCCGGCCCCGCCGGTTTCAGCGTAAACTCATTGGCGAACAGATCCGACCCGTGGTCCCTTTCGGAGACCGCGAACGCGAACAGACCTCCGCCTTCCAGTCGTGCGACGGCTTCTTTCTTCAAGGGCTCGTTGGAGCTCATCAGGATGGGGAATAGCCCCAGGAACGAAACGTGCAGGCTGTAGGCGTGGGCCGGGCTGAAGTACGCGAAGACCTCCAGAAAGCGAGTCAGCTTCCTGAGGTCGAACCGGTGCCCCCGGCTCGAATACCGCTCGGGCGACAAGAGGCTCGCGTAGATTCCGTGTTTCGCCTGGTAGTCGATCCAGTCTTGGTACCACGCTTCGTCGCGGTCCTCTTGCTTGAGCGCCGGCAGGCCTTTGTTCCTGAAGAAATCGACGAGCCAGCGAACCGATGGATCGAGAAGGTACTCCGCCGCGCCGCCCAGCGGCGAGGCCGCTCCGCCCGCCGGCAAAGATACGTCGAACGACAACGGGTAAAGTACGTCGCTTGAAATGGTCATCACGCCGGACGGAACTGCATGCCGACGATCAACGTTGATGGTTCGTCACAGATTCCGTCGACGCTTGAGAGTGTACGGCAAGGAACGGAATAAACAAGTGCCGGGATCTCGTTGAGCGGGTGAATGCAACGGGCTGGACCAACTGGTGATTCCGAGGAGCGTTCGTAGCCCCGCATCCCTAGCGCGGGAACTTGGCTCTTCCCACATTGCCTGGCGATCGTGCAACCGAGTCGTCCTTGTAGGCCGACGAGTCGATGATAGCTAGCTCGACTTGCGTTTCCGTCTGGCCGGCATCCAAGAGAGCCACGTACGCTTGCGCTTGGGACTGAGTTGGCGTTGGGTTGTCAAAGTACTCGCCGAACAGAAAATCAACCAGGATGCGGTGCCGCTCGGGAGACATCTGGAAGTCGGCCGCAACCTGTTCCCTCGTGAACGTGCCGGAGTTGAGTAATCGGGTCCAGGACTCGAACCCGGCCGGCTCGGGATCGCGGCCCAAAAACCGCTGGTACAGCAGCGTCACGAAGCCCTCGTTGGTGTCGCCGGCGTCATGCGAGAATTCCGGGGACGCCAGGATGCCCAGCGCGACGTCGTCGGGACCGCCCGTGCGTTGCCAATCGGTGACCCAAAAATCCACTCCGGCCGGCTCGGGCTCGCGTTGGAGGTACTGCTCGTAGAAGCTCGTCACCAAGCGATCGAGCCGCTCCGAACTGTCGATGATGGCCTTCGCCACGGTGTCGAGCGGAGTACCGACATCGAGCATTCCGGTCCAACCCACCAGGCCCGGAGTGACTTCAGCCGACCGGTGAAGTACTTGATGGTACAACTTATCGACGACACTGGCATTGTAGGAGAGCAAGGTGTCCGTGACGGGTGTGCTCGAAGCGCTACCCTCGCTGTCGTGGTACGTAAAGCGGTCGATCGCATGAAAATCTGGGCCGGGCGTGTAACTGAACGAACCGTCGGCGTTCAAGGTCAGCTTGCCGCTGGTGGTGGTCGAATCCAACGTCGCTCGCAGGTTCCGCGGCTGGCCGTCGGCCGACACATCGTTCGCCAAAACGCCGGTCGCTCCGGAACCGCTGCTGGTGCCGCTTGGACCGAGCACGAACGTGTCGAGGATCGCGATGGGAACGAGGTTGGCGGGCGCGGCCACGTTGGCGGTGCTCGCAACCGTGGCGTCGGCGCCACCCGTGTCGTGGATCACCACGCTCACAAGTAGTCCGTTCTCGTCGTGGGCGTAAGTATGGCTGCCCGTCACGATGATCGTTCCATCACCCGTCGTGGTCACTGTGCCGATCGACGCGCCGGTACTATCGCCCCAGAGGACGGTCGCAGTGTAATCGCTCGCGGCAGCGTTCGGATCCGCGTCGATGAATGTTGCCACCTTGCCACCAAACGGTGTGCCGGCGGTGGCAACCAACGTAGTGCCTTGTGCCGTCAGCAGTGCATCGGCCACGTTGACGCTGCTCGTAGCTGTGGCGTTGGCCGCACCCGTATCGCTAATCGCGACCGTGATGGCTTGCGCGCCTTCTTCGCCAAACGTGTGGCTGCCATTCACTTGGAAGCCGCCGCTAGCGCCAGCGGTGACTGTGCCGGTGTCGGTCGCGCCGTCGCCCCAGAGAATCTGCGCGGCATAGTCGCCGACCGCCGCGTTCGGGTCGGAGTCGGTGAACGTCGCCACAGCGCCCTTGAATGGCGCTCCTTCCGTCGATGCGGCTGTCAGCGCCGTAGCCGTTAAGGAGGCGTCGGCGATATGGGCGCTACTATGGGCCGTGGCGGTCGCGCTGGCGTCGAAGATCGTGACCGTGATGGCTTGCGTGCCTTCTTCGGCATAGGTGTGGCTGCCATTCACTTGGAAGCCGCCGCTAGCGCCAGCGGAGATTGTCCCGGTGTCGGTCGCGCCGTCGCCCCAGAGAATCTGGGCGGCATAGTCTCCGGCCGACGCGATCGGGTCGGAGTCGGTGAACGTCGCCACAGCCCCCTTGAATGGGGCTCCTTCGGTCGCCGCGGCGGTCAGGGCCGTGGCCGTCAAGGAGGCGTCGGCGATGTGGGCGCTGCCGTTGGCCGTTGCCGTCGCGGTGGCGTCGGAGATCGTGACCGTGATGGCTTGCGTGCCTTCTTCGCCATAGGTGTGGCTGCCGGTGACTTGGAAGCCGCCGCTGACGCCAGCGGTGACCGTGCCGCTGTCGGTCGCGCCGTCGCCCCAGAGAATCTGGGCGGTATAGTCGCCGGCGGCCCCGTTCGGGTCGGCGTCGGTGAACGTCGCTACGGCGGCGCTGAATGGGGCTCCTTCCGTCGCCGCAACAGTCAGGGCGGTAGCTGTCAAGGAGGCATCGGCGATTTGGGCGCCGCTGTCCGCCGTGGCCGTCGCGCCGGCGTCGGCGATCGTGACGGTAATCGATTGCGTTCCCTCTTCAGCATAGGTGTGGCTGCCGGTGACTTGGAAGCCGCCGCTGACGCCAGCGGAGATTGTGCCGGTGTCGGTCGCGCCGTCGCCCCAGAGAATCTGGGCGGTATAGTCGCCGGCCGACGCGATCGGGTCGGAGTCGCTGAACGTCGCCACAGCGCCGTTGAATGTGGCTCCTTCGGTCGCCGCGGCGGTCAGGGCTGCAGCCGTCAAGGAGGCGTCGGCGACGTGGGCGCTGCCGTTGGCCGTTGCTGTCGCGGCGGCGTCGGAGATCGTGACCGTGATGGCTTGCGTGCCTTCTTCGGCATAGGCGTGACTACCTGTGACCTGGAAGCCGCCGCTAGCGCCAGCGGAGATTGCGCCGCTGTCGGTCGCGCCGTCGCCCCAGAGAATCTGCGCGGTATAGTCGCCGGCCGCCGCGTTCGGGTCGGCGTCGGTGAACGTCGCCAAAACGCCACTGAATTGCACTCCTTCCTTCGCCGCGGCGGTCAGGGCCGTAGCTGTTAACGAGGCGTCGACCACGTTGGCCGCGCCCTGGGTTGTGGCGTCGATCCCACCGGCCCGGTGGATGATGACGGTCAGCGGCAGATTGTTTCCTTCTTCGTCAAAAACGTGTTTGCCGACCACCGTGAACCCACCGCTGGCACCGGCACTAATCGAACCGGCCGAACTGCCGCCGTCACCCCACACGATCGTGGCCGTATAGCCGCCGGCGGCGGAAAGCGAGACAGTATCGGTAAACGTCGCCACGGCACCACTGAATGAGGCACCCTCAGTGGCCACGACGTTTGTACCGGTGGCCGACAACGTCGGCGGCGCCTGAATGGTCACGCTGACCGAGGAGGAGGAGTCGTTCGAGGTCTTGTCGAGTTCATCGAGTTTGGCGATCGTGGCGGTGCTGACGAGGGTCTTGCCCACCGTGCCCTGGTCGACCATCGCGGTGATCGTAAGCGTGGCGGTGGCGTTGACCGGCAGGCTGATCAGGTACCAATGGGGAGGGATGGGCGCATCACTTTCACCCCCTCCGGCGAGTAGGTGTCCGGCGGTGGACGAATAACTGACCAAAGTCAAGCCGTCGGGCAGGATGTATTCGGTGGTTATGTCGTTGGCGTCGTCGGGGCCAAAGTTGTGGACCGTGATCGTGTATTGGATCGTATCTCCCGCGGCGGGCTGAGGGTGGTCCACGGCTTGGTTCACGCTGAGGTCGGCCCCCGCCCGGACGTTGACGTTGAGGGTGCTGGTGTTGTTCGCCGTGTTGGGATCGGGCTGATTGGCGGCGGCGACGGTGGCGGTGCTTGTCAGCGTCTGGGTGGCGGTGCCCGGCTTGACCTGGGCCGCGATCACCAGGTTGACAGCGCTCCCTTTGGCCAAACTGAAGACGCTCCAAATGCCTGTCGAATTGTCGTAGCTGGTGCCCGCGGCCGGCGTCACCGACAGAAAGCTCACGCCGGCGGGAAGTTGCTCCGTCACCTGCGCGCCGCTGGAATCCTCGGGCCCCGCCTGATTGGCGAGCGTGATGGTGTAGTTCACGGTTTGGCCTTCGATCGGCTTCGGATCGTCGAGAGACTGGCTAACCGCCAGGTCGGCGCTGGGCTGGACGGTGACCGCGGCCGAGGCGTTGTTGTTGTTGGGGTTCGGGTCGGTTTGGCCGGCGGCTGTGATATTGACGGTATCAGTGATGGTCTGTCCCAAGGTATTCGGCCCGACCATTTCCGTGAGCACCAAGACGGTGGCGCCGCCTTTCGGCACGCCGCCGACCGACCAGATTCCCGTGGAGCTGTCGTAAGTCGTGCCCGCGGCGGGCGTCGCGCTGACGAACGTCAGTCCGGCAGGTAAAAGGTCGGTGACCTGCACGCCGTTGGCGGCTTGCGGACCAGTGAGGTCGTCGACGGTAATTGTAAAATGCAGCGTGCCGCCTTCGATTGGCTTAGCCTGGTCGACCGCGACCGACAGGCTCAGGTCGGCCTGCGGGGGCACGAGGGTGAAGGTGCGGACATAGTTGCCGCCGCCGTTCAATGACAGGCCGGCCAAATCGTGAATGCTGGTGTCGGACGTACTGAATGCCGTCAAGCGGTACGTACCGACGGGTAGGCCGCCGGCCGGCAGTCCTCCAATCGCCAACGTCACCGTCGTAGCTCCCATCGTGTATTGGGGCGTTAGGGCATAGATCGTGTCATCCGGGCTTCCGATGCCATTGGAGCCCGCCTTACGCAACTCATAGGCTGCCGGGGAGTTGGCGTCGACTGGATTGACCTCCTCGCTGAAAGCGAGCTGGAGGCTGGTGATGGGATCGCCGGAGCTGCCGCTAGAGTCAACGAAACTAGGCGAGGATCCGGTAATGGTTGGTGGTGTCGTCTGCAAGCTGGAGACGCGGAATTCGATGGCGCCGATGTCCACGATGCCCGCTGCCAAGTCAAACTTGACAGAGCCCGCGCCCGCCATGTCCTGCCGGCCGTCGTAACTGGAGAGGCGAAAGATTTGCCCATTTCCGAACGAGATGCCGACGGTGGGCGACTGGTTCGTGTTTCCGGCTCCGTAGTCGAATTGCAAGTGGCCGTCGTTGTACATCACGACGGCGAAGTTCACCGCGGAGCCGTCGGCGACGCTGGTGCCGTTCCAGCGAATCGTGAGCTGGTTGGCGACGCTGGTATCCACGAAAACGTCGTTGCCGGCGCCGTCGGTCCGCAAATTGGCCCAGAAGGGGGCAATGATGCGGCTACCTGCGAGCTTGGCGTCGCTGTTGGCCCCGTCGGTGGGATCGAGTGGGCCGCCGAATTGGAGGAACCCGCGCGAGGAGACCGTTACACTCGTGTAGGTACCGTCGTAGAAGGGGAAGGTGAAGGGCAGGTTGAGGACGAAGGAGTTCCCCGACGGGCTGGCGTGAAAGTTCTGCGGCATTCCGCCGGCCGCGAACGAGCTGGAGACGAGTTGCGTCTCAACGTAATCGGGGCTGCCGGAATTGGTCGATCCAGGGTCGTCCTTGCGGCCGACGCCGAGGCTGTCGGTGGCCACGGCGGGCCAAGAGTAGCCGCGGTCGATGGCCGGCGAATTCTTGGCCAGGTAAAAGTTATCGTCCGGTCCGCCGTCGTAACCGCCATTGGCGTCGGTGAAACCGAGCACGTTGTCGGCGCCGTTGATGTCCACGAACCCCGGATCGGCCAACAGGCCATGCGTATCTTGGCCCGATGCCGACTGCCAGTTGGCCAGCGTGTCTTGAGTGGCGTTGTTCCAGAAACCGACGTGGGCGTTGAGGGCGGGTCCCTTGTTGAAAAGGTTGTAGTCACTGACCAGGCCAGTCTGGCTGTCAGCGTCCACATTCAGGTCGTAACCCGACAGGACCCAGAGGATGTTGTTGTACAGCTTGACGTTCCGTGTGCTCCCCTCAACCCGGACGGCGTCGCCGACCGGCTGGTAGACGTCGTTGTTGTCGATCTGTTGGGTGTCGTTGCCCGTCAGCAGAATCCCCTGGTTGGTGTTGGCATAAACCAAGTTGTTGGCGAACACGTTGCCCCTTGGCACGCCAAAGCCCAGCGCATGGTTGCCGATGATGCCGACGGGGTTGCTGTAGACCTGGTTGCCCAGCACCTGGACGTCACCGAAGGCATGAATTCCGTCCTGGCTATTGTGGTACACCCGGTTGTCCACAATGGCCATGTTGCCACCGTAGATTCCCCCGTCGGTGCGGATGCCTTCGTAATTATCGTGGACGACATTTCCCACCGTTTCCTGGGCGTTGCTGGCAACGGCAATCCCGACGGAGCCGCTAGCCGACTGGCCGTAGACGTTGTTGCCGGTCACCAGCACCTGGTAGGAGGCGCCGATGCCCGTCCTGCTATTGTCGCGGACCGTGTTCCCGCTGAGGGTGATGTGGTTGGCCGCCGTGTCATTGAAAGCAGCTAGGATGCCGTTGACATTGCCGAACACCTCGTTGCCGCTGACGGTCGCGCGCGCCGCGTTGACGGAAATGCCCGCGTCCGTGGGAAAATAGAGCCCCCCATTTTCGTGAACGCGGTTGCCCATCACGCGCGCGTCACTATTGGACGCATCGACGAAGACACCGGCGGCAAGATCGAGCTTGACGTCGTCATGAGAGATCGTCAACCGCTGGCTGTTCCCACCGGCCGGGGCCCAGATGCCGTAAATGGCATTCTGCAAAGAGAGCTGGTCGAGCGTCACGTCGCTGGCGCCGCTAACGGTGAAAACAGACGTGCCGGCGGTCTTGTTGTTCCGATCCAACAACGCAACCGAGTTTGCCGGCCCCTGAATCGTCACGCCGCTATCCTGAGGGGAGACGACGATATTTCGGTAGAGCCGGTAAGTGCCCGTATCGACGTGGATGACGTCGCCGGCCTGGAAGATGTAGGCCGCCAGCATGGCACGCAGCGTAGCCATCGGCGCATCGGGCGATTTGCCGCTGTTGGCGTCGTTGCCGACTGCGGTGGTGAACACGTCGCCGGACGTTGAGGCGTCGTTGAGGTAGTAATCGTGCCCGGCGTTGGTCACCAGGAATGGCTCCGCCGTGACGGCCTGTGGCAGGATACCGTCGTTGGTTTGGACTCGTATCCGGAAGTCGCCCGCCAACGGCAGTGTCGCCGGGATGGTCCAGAGAAACGAACCGTTGTTGACGGCGTTGTCGGCCAGGTGTTGGACGAAGTTCTGATCGCCGTCTCGCACCAGGTCGATGTTGACCGTTCCGAAAAAGGCGTGGTTGTAATGATCGAGAACGCGGGCGGCGTTGAGCGCCTGGCTGAAGACGGCCGCCTCGTCGAGCAGGCCCCCGTAGTGGCTCTGGGCGAGGTAGTTCTGCGTGCGCGTGACGGTCTGTGGAACGAACGTGACGCCTGTCGCCAGGTCCTGACCGTTCTTGTACAACGTGACGTTGCCGGAGGCATCCTCGGTGACGGCGAAGTGCTGCCATACATTCAGCTCGATGGCGCCCGTCGCCCGCACGATGGCGCCGGCTGAGTAGCCGGACGTGACCTGAAACGTGAGGTTGTTGGTGGTTCCCTCACGGGCCAGCCGGATGTCGTCGGTGTTGCCACCGCCGTCGTTGCCGAAGTCGAAGAAACTCGCGTTGCGGTCGACCGACGTGGGGAACGCCCAGACCTCGAAGCTGAAACCGTTGTGGAAGTCGGCGAATCCCGAGGGCAACTGCACATAGCTGCCGGTGACGTAGTCGGGGACACTGGGGAACTGGGCTGCGGTGTCCGAGTCGGAGGGCATCGCCCCGGTGACTCCGAGCGTGACGCCACTGGTATACGTGCCACTCAAGCCGTGCCCCGAGGCGTCGGCCGCGGTCGTCCTGCCGGGGTTGTCGCCGAGCCGGTAATAGGCCACCGGGTTGTCGGACATGATGTCGTTGGCATAGGAACCGGCCGGGGCGTAGATGCCGACGCTGCGCCACGTGACCGGTACGGTCTGACCGATCTGGAACTTGTCCAGACCGACCGGGAAGAGGTCCTGCACGAACTGGCTGGGGCTGGCGGCGGCGGCAACCGTGTTGCCGTCGTAGCCCTGGTTGACTCGGCCACCGTTGGGCGCCGGCTCGTTGACGTAAGGCGACAGCGGATCGCCCGCGTCGATTGCCGGCGACGTGGTCTGGACGTGGAAGTTGTCGTCGGCGCCACGGTCGCCGACGATGGCCTGAACGCGCAGCGCGTCGGCAATGACGTTGGGGTAGTACGAAGGCGTGTGCGTCACGGTCACGGTCAGCGTTCCGTTCGTCGTGTAGAAAACGCCCAAGGTTTTCCAGGGTACGCCGGCGTCGCTGAAGTCGCTGGGTGCGTGCGTCTGGTCAACGACGAAGGAGGAAAGCAATTGGCCGCCGTCGAGGATGGCGTAGCGCGCCGAGGACGAGAAGTTGTTGGTCGGCCAGGTGGTCGAAATCTGGTTCCAGGTGCCAGGGGTCAGCCCGTTGACAGTATACGTGGCCACGTCCAGGCTTCCGCCGTTGCTCTGCTCGTACTCGCCGTCGTAGCCGGCGCCGGTCTGGTTGAGCCAGGAACCGGACAGGCTGAAGCCTGTGTTGCTCGAGTCGTCGATGATTTGGGCTGGACCGGTCGTGGCCGTGCTAAAGCCGATAACGCCGTTGGCCGAGGGCGACTTGATGAACTGCGGGTCGGAGGTGGTGCTGTGCTGGTCGAGACCCAGCTTGTAGAACCAATCGGCCCGGCTGGTGAAGTCGTGGTCCTCCCAGTGGCCCAGGATGCCGGTGCCGGTGGTGACCAGGTCGTTGTAGTCGCTCTGAAGATTGGTTTCGCTGTTGTCGGCCGAAACGGTGATATCGTATCCGGCCTGGGCCCACAGGATATTGTTCTCGATGCGGTTGTTGATCGAGTAGCCGTCAATCTGCAGGGCATCTCCTGTCGGCTGGTAAACGGTGTTATTCGTGACCAAGGCGTTGTGCCCGCCGTGCAAGCCGATGCCGAGGTGCGTGTTGTCATAAATGAGGTTGTTGCGTAGGTACGGTCCCTCGCTCCCGAAGTTGGCGGCGTTGTAGCTCTGGATGCCCTGGTCGTTGCCGTAAATGATGTTTCCCACGGCGACATCCGTGCCGCCGTTGATGATGCCGGCGTTGATGTTGTGGAAAATGCGGTTTGAGTCGACCAGCCCGTCGCCCGTGATGCCGTTGTAGTTGTCGAAGACGATATTGGCGCGGGCAGTGCCGCCGTTCAGTTGGATGCCGGCGTTGGCGATCTGTCCGTAGGTCGTATTGTGAATGGCCAGTGCGCCATTACCCACGAGGATGCCGGACGCTCGGTTGCTATGGGTGATATTGTCCGAGATGATGGTAACGGTGTTGCCGCCCCCCGCCGAGATGCCCTGGGAATTGCCGTAGGTCACGTTGTTGGCGATCGTGTTTCCCACGACGTAAGGACCTGGATAGGACGAAATTCCGTCGCCATAGTTGGCGTAGACGACGTTTCCGGTGATCGTGTGATTGGATCCCTCGAGCGTGTAGATGCCGGGGCCGAAGCTGGTGTCGTGGACGTGGTTGTCGATGATCCGGGCGTCGGTGACAGAGTAGCCGAAGAGGCTGATGCCGGCTGAGGCGTTGCCGTAAATGTCCGAGTTCGAGACGGTTAGGCGTTTGCTGCCGGTGTCGTTGGCCGCGACGCCGACAAAGCCGCCAGTGATGCCGAGGTGGTCGAGTACCACGTCGGTGGCCCCGGCCAGCTCGAAGACGTCGGCGCCGTAATTGAGATTGCCCCGATTCATTAGTGCGCTGGCCGTCGAGGGGCCGACGATCGTGACGCCGCTGTCGGAGGGCGACAGACGGGCGTTGCGGATCAGGTTGTACGTGCCGGTATCGACGTGGATCACGTCGCCGGGACCGAAGGAGTAGGCGACGAGCAAGGCCGGCAGGCTGGCGACCGGCTGGCTTGAGTTCTTGCCGCTGTTGGCGTCGTCGCCCGCGGCGGTGGTGAAGACGTCGCCGGCCGTCGAGCCATCGTTCACGTAGTAGTCATGCCCGGCGTTGGTCACCAGGAAGGGCTCGGGCGTGACGGCCACGGGCATGATCCCCTCGTTGGCGTGGACCCGTATCCGATAGTCGTTGGTCTGGAGCTGGTTCACCGGGATGGTCCAGAGAAACGAACCGTTGTTGACGGCATGGTCGGCCAGGTGCTGGACGAAGTTGGGGTCGCCGTCGCGCACCAGGTCGATATTGACCGTGCCGAAATAGGCGTGGTTGTAATGATCGAGAACACGGGCGGCGGTGAGCGCCTGGTTGTAGACAACCGCCTCGTCGAGCAGGCCCCCGTAGTGGCTTTGGGCGAGGTAGTTCTGGTTACGCGTGACGGTGGGCGGGACGAACGTGACGCCTGTCGCCAGGGCCTGACCATTCTTGTACAACGTGACGTTGCCGGCGGAGTCCTCGGTGACGGCGAAATGCTGCCACACGTTCAGTTCGATGGCGCCCGTCGCCCGCACGATGGCGCCCGCGGCGCCGCCGTTCCAAACCTGGAACGTCAGGTTCTTGGTCGTTCCCTCGCGGGCAAGGCGGATGTTGTTGTTGCCGAAGCCGTTTCCGAAGTCGAAGAAACTCGCGTCGCGGTCGACCGATGTGGGGAATGCCCAGACCTCGAAGCTGAAGCCGTTGTGGAAGTCGGCGAATCCCGAGGGCAACTGCACAGAGCTGGCGGGCGAGAAAGAATCGACGCTGGGGAACTTGGCCGCGGTGTCCGGGTCGGATGGCGTCGCCCCGGCGAGTCCAAGCGTGACGCCATTGGAGTACGTGCCGTTCAAGCCGTGCCCAGAGGCGTCGGCGGCGGTGGCGGTGCCGATGGCGTCGCCCAAGCGGTAATACGCCACCGGACTGTCGCTGAGGATCTCGCTGGCATACGCGCCGGCCGGGCCGTAGATGCCGACCGAGCGCCAGGTGACCGGTACGGTCTGACCGACTTGGAACTTCTCTAATCCGGCCGGGGAGACGTTCTGCACGAACTGGATGGGGCTGGCGGCGGCGGCGGCCGTGTTGCCGTCGAAACCCTGGTTGACTCGGCCACCGTTGGGCGCCGGCTCGTTGACGTACAGCGACGCCGGGTCTCCGCCATCGATGGCCGGCGACGTACTTTGCAAGTGGAAGTTGTCGTCCAGCCCGGCGTCGCCCAGGATAGCCTGGACGCGGAGCGCGTCGGCGATGACATTGGGATCAAACGTCGTGCGCTCATAGGTAATGGTCAAATTGCCCGTCGTAACGTAGAAGATGCCAAGGGTCTTCCAGCCGACGCCGGCGTCGGTGAAGTCGCTCGGGGCCGGCCGCTGGTCGAGCGTGAGTGACGAAAGCAATTGGTTGCCGTCGCGGACCGCCACATGCGTGCCTGCGGCAAAGTTGTTGGCGGGCCAGGTGGCGGCAACCTGGTACCACGTGCCGGGCGTCAGGCCGCTGACGCTGTAGGTGGCCAGGTCATCATTTCCGCCGTTGCTCTGCTCGTATTCGCCGTTGAGGCCAGCGCCGGTCTGCTGGACCCATGAGCCGGACAAGCTGAAGCCGGTGCTGCTGCTGTCGTCGATGATCTGAGTGGGGCCGGTCGTGGCGGTGCTAAAGCCGAGCACCGCATCGGTGCCGGCTGAGTTGACGAAATGCGGGTCGACGGTGGTGCTATGCGCGTCGAAGCCGAGCTCGTTAAACCAGTCGACGCGGTTGCTGAAATCGCGGCCTTCCCAGTTGCCAAGGCGGTTGCCGTTGGCAACGACCAGATCGTTGTAGTCGCTTTGAAAACCATTTTCACTGTCGGGGGCGACGACCAGGTCGTGCCCCGCCACGGCCCAAAGGATATTGCTCTTGAGCTGCACGTTGATGGAGCCGCCGTCCACGACGACCGCGTCGCCGCTGGGCTGGTAGACCGTATTGTTCGTCAAGAGCGGCCGGGCGCCGTGGACGCCGATGCCGTAGTTCGTGTTGGCGTAGACCAGGTTGTTGCTCATGCCCGAGTACGCGACGTAGACCTGAATGCCGTAGGCGTTTGAGTAGACCTGGTTGCCGTGAATCGTGCTCGTGTCGGTGGCGACGATGCCCGCGTTGAGGTTGTGGAACACGCGATTGGCGGTAAAAAGCCCGCTGCCGACGATCCCGTTGAGGTTGCCGAAAACGATGTTCTCCCGCGCCTCGCCGGCGAGCAACTGAATACCCTGCGTCGTGTTCTGGCCGTAAACCGTGTTGTGGATGGCCAGGGCGCCGCTACCCACGATGATTCCCGACGCGTTGCTGTAAATCGTGTTGTCCGAGATAGTCGTGCCGGTGCCCCCCGCAAAGATTCCGACATTGTTGCCGTAGGCCACGTTGTTGGCGATTGTGTTTCCCGCGACGTTCGTACCTGGATTCGACGAGATTCCGTACCGATGGTTCGCGTAGAACACGTTGTTGGAAATCGTGTGGTTGGATCCCTCAAGGGTGTCGATGCCGTCGCCGAAGTTGATGTCGTGGAAGTGATTGTTGACGACCCGCGCATCCGTGACCGAGTAGCCGAAGAGGCTGATACCGGCTGACGTGTCGCCGTAGATTTCCGAGTTCGAGACGGTCAGGCGCTGGCTGCCGGTGTCGTTGGCCTCGATGCCAACCTCGGCCCCCGTCAGGAAGAGGTGATCGAGAGTCACGTCGTTGGCGCCCGTCAGTTCGAAGTCATCACTACCGGAATTCTGGTTGGCGCGGTCGATGACCGCGTGGCGGTCGGGGTGGGCCGCGTCGTTGTAGCCGACGATCGTCACGCCCGAATCTGCCGCCGGAAGCTGAACGTTGCTCGTCAGATGGTAAGCGCCCTCATCGACGCGGATCGTGTCGCCGTAGCCCGGATGGTACGTTTGCAGCACCGCTTGGATCGAGGCCTTGGGAGTGGCCGGCGTCAGACCGTCGTTGCCGTCGTTCCCCGGGGAGGTCGTCCAGTCGCCGGCGGTGACCGTAGCGCCATTGACGTAATAGACATTCACCGGCGGCACGATGGAGAATGGCGATGTGCTGGTCGCGCTGGCGGCGCCGACATCTTGGCGTGTGACGCGGACCAGGTAATTAGTCGCCGCGGCGACCGTGGTCGGCACCGTCCACGAATACGAGCCGCTATTGGCCACGCCGTCGGCGATCGTCAGCAGCGGGGTGGCGTTTCCCTGCGACAAGAGCTCGATCTTGACGGTGCCCAGCAAGTCGTGGCTGCGCCAACGGATGGGGAATGTCCCGCGCTGCGGCCAGACTTCGCCCCCGGAGGGCCGCAACACCAGCACGTAGCTCGCCGGGCTCTCGGACGCCTGGACTGTGTTGCCGAACGCGCCCTGGTTGATGAAGCCTCCGTTGGGCGCCGGTTCGTTGGCGAAACTGTCGGAATCGCCGCCGCGGTCGATCGCCGGCGACTGCGCCATGTCGGCCGTGAGCGTCGCCGTCGGAGAGACGGGCAGTCCAGTGCCGGTGTTGAACACGGGCCCCAGCGAGCCACCGTGAAAACTGCTCGTCAGGCTCTTTTCGTGGAAGTCATCGTCGTTGCCGTCGTGGGCTAGGTCGGTGAATCCCAGGACTCCGTCGGCCCCGGCGGGGTTCACGAACAGCGGATCCTGCGAGAGGCTGTTGAGGTCGGTGAAGCCGGCGTTCTGCCAGGCCGTGAACGTGGTCCGGTCGGCGCTTTGCCAGAAGCCAATCTCGCCGGATCCGCTTGCGTACAAGTCGTTGAAATCGCTGGTGAAACCCTGCTGGCTGTCGTTTGAGATCGAGACGTCATACCCGGACTGGGTCCAAATGATATTGTTGCGGAGTTGGACGCCGGTCGAGGCGCCGTCGATATCCAGCGCGTCGCCTTGAGGCTGGTAAATCGTGTTGTTGACCAGCGGCGTGCCGCTGCCTATGTGGATACCGACGCCCAAGGTCGTGTTGGCGTAGACCAGGTTGTTCGTGAAGCGGTTGCCTGCGCCGGAGCTCTGAATGCCTATCCCATTGGAGTAGATCACGTTCGCCACGACCAGGTCGCCGCCGGCAGCGACGATGCCGACGTGGCTATTGTGGTAGGCGCGATTGGCGGTCATCGTGCCAGTACCTGTGATGCCGTCGTAATTGTCGCGAACAAGATTGTCACGGGCTTCGCCGCCGGCCAGCACGATACCCGCCTCGTTTGCGTTGCCCTGGCCGCTAACGGTGTTGCCGGCCACCAGCACATTGCCGCTGGCCGAGATGCCGCTACGGAAATTGTCGTGGACCTTGTTCCCGCGGGCTTTCGTCAGGTCGGCGTCGCCGACGACGGTGGTCGAATTGACCACGCCGTTGGTCACGAGCAGGCCGAAGCCACCATTGACGTATACTTCGTTGGCCTCGATCGCAATGGAACCCCCGTCGGTCACGGAAATGCCGGTGGCCACGTTGCCATAGACGGTGCTGTCGGTCAGTGCGGTCATGGCGCCGCTGGCCGTGATGCCGTTACCGATGTTGTTGAAGGCGGTGATATGGTCCAGCGCCGCGGCCGCGGCGCCTCCCTCGACGCGGAGGCCGTCCTGAGCGTTGTTGTGGGATGTCAAATAGCTGCCGGTGAAGTGCGAGCTGCCGCCATGCACCAAGAGGCCCGCCTGACCCAACTCCATCGTAATGTGTTGGAGCGTCATGAAGTCGGCGCCCGTCACTTCGACGACTGCGGCGCGGGTGAGCGGATTGGCCAGGTGCAAGACCGCCGGAGTAGCGGGATTCGCCGGCCCAGTGAACGTGAATCCCTCGTCGTCGCCGACGCCGCTGGTGTTGGAAATGACCAAGGGATCGACGAGCGCGTAGTCGCCGGCATCGATCGACAGCGTCTGGTTCGCGCCGACGGTATAGGTGCGCAGCACGTTGTTGGGAAATGGCTTGGGCGCGGAGGCCAGCTTGCCCGTGTTACGGTTGGCACCGGCGGCCGTCGTCAGGTCGCCTGAATTGACCGTGGCATCATTGACGAAAAAGGTGTTCGTGTTCTCCGGCACGGCGAAGGTCTCGGTGCCGCGATCGAAGACGCCAGGGCTGCCGACCAACGTGAGCTGGATTCGCAGGCCGTGCGTCCCATAGTCGATGCCGCTGTTGGCCGGGATCCAAGTGAAGCTGCCCGTGTCGGGCGCGCCGGGAGTGATGTTCGTGAGCAACTGCGGACCGTTCGGCCCGTCCTGGTACAGGTCGATTCTCACGAGTGCCTGGGAATTGTTGTTGTAGGTGTCCCAGCGAATGTCGTGCGGCTTGTTTTTCTCCCAGTCGGTGTACAGGTCGGGGAACCTCAGCGCAATGTGGGTGGCCGTGCTCTGCTGGTTCTCGGCCGAGGTGTTGCCGTAGGCGCCCTGGTCGGGCGCGTAGGTGCTGGGCAAGACATGCACGAAGGCGCCGTCGAGGAAACTGTCGTTGGTCGGGCCGCTCTTGCGGACCGCCTCGAAAGTATAGGAAAGCGTGCGAGTGCCGAAGGGAACGACCAGCCGGCCACCAACCAGTTCCCAACGGTCGGCGACGTTATGGGCCGGTACGGTCAAGTGGCTGATGGCGCCGAGTGCACCGTCGAGAAACGTAAGGGTGATGCTGCCGGTGTCGCTGGGCGATTCGGGGGCCGAGCGGACCCGGCCGCCGAACGTGGCCACCAAATTCTGCGAGTCGAGCTGCGCCGCGGTGAAGCCCGCGGCCACCAAGTCGACGGTCTGCGTGACGGTCGTGTCGGCGTTCGTGCCTCCGGTAAAGTAGTCGCTTCCTTCCCAGGGGGCGGGGTTCGCTGTCTGCAGCGAGCCGCTCGGGTTGGCGACCCAACTGGTCAGGCCCGACTCGAAGCCCGGGTTTGCAAGCAGGTTTGGCTCCAGCGCCGGCAGGCCCTGATCGACCAGTGGGTCGCCGGCGTCGATGGTTGGGCTTGAGAGCCGCAATCCGGCGGACAGGTCGAACACGCGGTAATCGCCCAGCGCGGCGCTGAAGAACCGCGGCTGCGACCAGTTCGGGTTGACCACGGTCGTGCCGATCGAGTGCAGGTCGAAGCGGTAAACGTCCTGCTGCCAGTCGAGGATGTCGGTGAAGTCCTGTTCCCAGAAGACGATCTTGCCCGTCCCGCTGGCGTGCAAGTCGTTGTAATCGCTGAAGAACCCCGACTGGCTGTCGTTGGCGACGTACAAGTCGTAGCCGGCCGCCGTCCAAAAAATATTGTCGCGGACCTCGACGTCGCTGGAGCCGTTTTCGATTCGCACCAGATCGCCGGAGGGCGTGTAGAACGTGTTCTGAAAAATGCGGACATCGGTTTGCCCTTGCGCGCTTAGCGCGGTGTGGGTGTTGCTGTAGAGCAGGTCGTGAGCGATCAGTTGGCCGCTGTGGGCCTGGATGCCGGTCGTGTTTCCGGCGATGCGGTTGAATTCGATCGGCCCGGCGAAATCGACGCCCACGACGTTCAATTCAATGAGGTTGGCATGGTCGAGGTCGGAGCTGATCAGGCTGCCGAAACCGGCCACGCCGGTACTGTTGCCGTAAACGTGCTGGTTCTGCATCACAGCCGCAGTCAGCAGTACGCCGGTCGAATTGGCGTAGATCTGGTTTGGCAGGGCCGCGCCGACGAAGCCAAAGCCAAGGGCCACGTCGCCCACCGTGCTCGTCACTCCGGTCGCGTTGTCGTGAATTTGATTGCCGCTTAGCACGGCGGCGGCATGGTAGGCCAGGCCGACCACGGCGCCGTGGATTACGTTGCCATCGATGAGGCCGGTGAACGCGGCGTTGACGTCCAGGCCCGTGGTCGTGGCGGTGATGTCGTTTCCGGCGATTTCGCCGGCTGCGGCGGCGGCCAGCTCGATTCCCGTTTTACCGGCTGCAATCTGATTGTCGCGCAACACCAGGCCGGTCGTTCCGACGCCGACGATGTTCACGCCCGTGCCGCCACCGATCGTGTTCTGCTCTACGCTGGCGCCACTGGTGCCACCTTGGAGCGTCAGGCCGCCGGTGATGGAATTGTTGACGACCTGCGCCGCCGAGCCGCCGTCGAGCGTCATGGCGGTAATCGTGTTGTCGGCCAGCGTGAGGTTCGTGCTCCCCGACGAGGTTATGCCCCCGACCAGGTTCAGGCCTTCCAGCGTGACATCGGTGGATTGGCTTAGATCGGCCAACCCCTGGATCGTCGCGAGTCGTCCTGGAACGCCGTGTACCAGGAAGCCACGGCTGCCTGCTGGCACGCTGATACCATCCATGTAAGTGCCGGTGTCCACGACGATTACGTCGCCTGCGTGCAGGATGTGGGCGTTCAAGACGGCTTGAATCGAAGGCAGCGGCCGGCTTGGCGAGAGGCCGCTGTTGCCGCTGAGGCCGGGAGCCGTGCTGATCTCGTCGCCCTGGGTGCTGGTGTCGTTGACGTAATACACGGTGCCGACGTTGAAGGTGTTACCGCGCACGAAAATCTGCGGGCCGTTTCCGACGTCCTCGCTCCAGGCGACGAACGGATGACCGGAGCTGTCGACCGTGAAAGCCAACGCCTGCGGGTCGCCGCCGGTGTCGCTGACGCCGTGGCCGTTGGCATCGCCCGGCAATTCCTCGGCGAATGTCGCGCCGTTCCATTTTTTGGCGTAGAGCGCGATGTCGTTCCCGCTCAGATTCTGAATGCGGTCGTCGGCCCACAGCAGGTACAACTGGCCGCCCGCCGAAGTCAGCTTGGGCTGCGTGGCCGATCCGTGTGTGCCGGAAAGGCCGCCGTTCGCCGCAGCCGGCCCAATCGACGTCCAGGACGCGCCAATGTACTGAGCGGCCGTGATTTCCCAATAATTGCTGGCGTTGTCTTGCCAGGCGGCCAGCAGCGACCCAGCCTGGTAGGCCAAGGTCGGCGCCCGGCTGTCGGCCGTCGTGCGGCTGAGGCCGCCCCCTGAGGCGGAGCCGGCCAATTCGTGCCAACTGCCGCCGCTGTTCTCCTTGAGATACACCTGCCGAACGCCCGCAACCAGTTGCGTCCAAGCGACCGCCACCTTGGTGCCGTCGCTCGTGAGCGCCAAGTCGGCGACGCCGCCGGTCGCGCCAGAAACGCCCGCGCCCGAAACGCCCGTGCCGGTGGCCGCGCCCGTACCCAGCGGCACCCACGTCCCGCCGGTGAATTGTTCGACGAAGACGTTCGCTACGCCGGTCGAGTCGAGCCAGGCGACCACGGGCCCGGCCGTCGTGTTGACCACCATCGCTCCTTGGGCTGAACCGTTGGCACTGATCCCGCCGGCACTCAACGAGCTGCCGAGTGCGACCCAGCCGCCTTGTCCTCCGTTGGCGGTTGGGTCGTAGCGCGCGGCCTCCACGTCGCTCTTGCCGTTGGTGTATTGTGTCCAGGCGACGATCGGATTGCCGGCGCCGTCCAGTGCGATACTTGGTTGCCGGGCATATCCGCTGCCGCTGCTGATGCCCCCGCTAATACCACCAGCGTGGGCGCTGCCGGCCAATTCCTGCCAGCCGGAGGCCGTATGTTGTGCCACGTAAATTACAAACGTGCCTGTGCGCTGATCGGCCCAGGCGACGTACTGGCCACCCACTCCCGCGGCGATGCTCGGCTCGACCGAGAATCCGGCCAGACCGCTCAAGCCGGTGCCCATGGCTGAGCCGGCCAACTCGGTCCAGCGGCCACGGTAATCGACCCCGGTGGGCAACGTGGCCGTGGCCGGCACGGCCGCTTGCGGCACGCTGTAATTGGGCACAGGGTTGGAAACGACGGCGTTCGGGTACACAAAGCTGGAGCTGTTTCCGGTGAGCGTGTCGGAGGCATCACGGCCGATCAGGATGTCGGCGCCGCCGCCCCCCGTCACGGTATTGTTACCCCCGGGCCCGGTGTCGATGATGTCGTTACCAGGACCCCCCGCGATCGTGTTGTGGCCGCCGCGGCCCCAGATGCGGCTCGCGCCCTGGGCGCTGATCGTGGCGCCGCCGCCGCTCGGGCCGACGATGACGTCGCCGCCCGCGCCGGCCTGGATCGTGCCGCCAGTTCCGGCGCCGCCGATCAGGATGTCGTTGCCGGCGCCGACCGTCATCGAGACGGTGCGCGGGCCACCCACGAAGTAGTCGTTGCCGTCGCCCGCTTGCAAAGTTTCAGGACCGGTTCCGGCGACCAGCGTGGCGTTGCCGGCGCCGCCGTCGAGGAGGTTGGCCGCCGGTCCGCCGAAGATCAGGGCATTGCCGGCGCCGCCGTAAATGGAGGTCGGGCCGCTGCCGGCGTACAACACGTCGTCGCCGCCCTCGCCGTAAAGCGTATCCGCGCCCGAGCCGCCATAGATCGTGTCGTTGCCGGCGCCGCCGTGCAGGACGTCGTTGCCGGCGCCGGCGAAGATCAGGTTGCCACCTGGGCCGCCCTTGACCGTCGTGGCGCCGTCGCTGGCGTGGATGATGTTGAAACCCTGGTCGCCCTGAATGAAATCGTTGCCGGCGCCGCCATAGACGGTCTCGCTCCCTGTGCCGCCGTTGACGGTCACGTTTCCGTCGCCGGTGTAGACCAGGTCCTGGCCGTTGCTGTTGATGGTCGCGTTGCCCCCCTGGGCTCGCAGGACGTTGTTCCCGGTTCCGCCGTCGATGACGTCGTTACCCGCCCCGCCGTAGACCGTGTCGTCGCCGTCGCCGCCGTTGATCGTGAAGGGCACGGTCAGGTCGCTCTTGACCGCCACCAGGTCGTTGCCGTCGCCGCCGTTGATCACGGTTGGGACGAACGGTGAGGCGAACACGCGGAACACGTCGTTGCCGGCGCCGCCATTCACCGTGACCGCGCTCAGCCCCGTGGGGATCTCGTGGTAGTTGACGTAGATCATGTCCGCCTGGTCGGCGGCCGTCAGGCCGCCGCTGACGACGAGGTTGATTTTTTCGTTGAACTCGATCGCCGGGAACTGATCGACGGTGATGCGAACCAGGCCGTCGCCCAGGACGGCGCCGTCGTCGAGTGTGAGCGTGTTGGCGGCGTCGGTGCCGTTGACGGTGAGCGTGCCCACCGTGACGTTGTCGGCGATGTGGACGACACCGGTCATGGAGATCGTCACGCCGGCCGGGCCGGTGAAAACGACGTTGCCGGCCCAGGCCGCGGGGCCCGTGTTGTACGTCTCGGCGAATGCCGCGGCGCCGCCGCCGTCGAGCGTGAGGGTGGCAATCTGGTCGCCGCCGTCGAATTGGATCCCACCCGAGGGCGCGAAGATCGTGCCGGCCGGGTTGTGGATCGTGAAAGCGTCGCCACCCGTGTTGCCGGTGAACGTGAGCGAAAGCAAGGTGTTGAAAACGACCCGTGGGCCGCCGTTCAACCGCAGGTTACCCGACGATGTGCCCGTGGCGCCTACGACCAGCGCATCATGGCCGGTGGCGCCCAGGACGGTAATGTTGCCCGGGTTCGTGAGATTGATCGTGCCCAGCGTGTCGAACAGGATCGGCTGCGCGCCGGCGACCGTGAGGTGTGCCTGGTCGAGCACCACATCGCTCCCCTGGGCGTCGAGGTTGAGGACGTTGCCGGCCACGTTGGGGCCCGTGTGCAATGCGACGTCGGTGCCGGGCACGGCCAACAGGGCCGCCGCGGTCGTGGTGATCGTGTCGTTTTCGGCGGCGCCGTCGTTGGTCGCCGTGTCGATGAGCACGTGCGCGGTCGTACCCACCGTCGCGTTCTCGAAGCCGATTCCGCCGCTGCTGCCCGAAAAGCGAATCTGGCCGGACCCAGGGCTGTCGAGCAGTAGGTTGTTGCTGGTGTTGGGCGTGGTCAGCGTGAACTGCAAGGCGTTGTTGACGAAGACCGGCGTGAGGTTCTGGAAGTTGATCGACACACCATCAACCGGTAGCTTTCCACTACCGAAGTTTTGCGGGGTGTACTTGGCGACCGAGGTCGTGCCTTCCTGGGCGAAGACGATGAGTGTGTCTCCGGGCGTACCAGCGTCACTGCCGCCGTCAAAAGTGATTCCGTCGGGCGCGTTGAAGACGCCATTCCGGAAATCCACAGTCAGCGTGTCGGCCCCAGCGCCTCCGTTGACGTTGATTTGGGTGACGGCGGCGACAGGCACTTGGGTCGGCGGAGCGCCGTTGAGCGAGACATCGAGCAAAAGTGGGTTGTTGGCGTCGCGGACGAGAACGATGTTGTCGTTCGGCTTGTTCGGGTCGTCGTCGCCATTCACCTGGATAATACCAGGATGACCCACCTTCCCGCCGATATCATGGACGATAAATGCCCCCCGGCCCATCGTGCCGACCAGGAGCAAATCGTCTACCGCGTCGTAGTGCAGGCTGCTGACGATGGCGTTGGGCAGGTTTCGGCCGAATTTGGCCCATTCCTGCTTCGGGACCGTCGGATCGACGGCGGGATCGAGGAGTTGATAGACGCCACCACCTCCCGCGGCAAGACCAAGTGGATATCCGTTGGCATCCACACTCCGGCCGCCGCCCACCAGAACGACCTTTTGGCCATTGGAAGCGGTGACTACGGTGATGCTCCTCGGGTCGTTCATGAGCTGGCCAAGGTTTAGCGTGACGTTGGTGAAACCGACGCCAGCGTTCGTGGTCTTCCAGACGGTGCCGTTGGAGTCGATGATCCAGGCCGTCATCCAGTCGTCCGGATCGAGCGCGATGCCTTGGATCCACCCACCGGTGTAGCCGGGCATCGCGGTCGGCGCGCCGGTGCCCTGCGTCCGCACATAAAGATTGGTGCCCGCCCCGACATACAGCAGGTTTGTGTTCTCCTGTCCATTTCGCCGTCCACCGTAGGCCAAAGCGGTGCCGGCGCTGCCATTGTTCTGGCTCGGAATGCCGGGTCCCGGACCACCGGCGCCGAACGGCCCCAGTAAGGTGGCGGTCGAACCGGCGTCGAGCGACTCGTACAGGTTGCTATTCGTGGCGATGACGAGACGCAGTCCATCGCCGACGGCGTCGACCGCGAAGGGCGTGGCGAAGGGAATGCCCTTGTCGAAGCTGGTGAGCGGCTGGCCGTTGACGCTGAACGAACGGTCGAAGTTCGTTCCTGAGAACATGTCTCCATTGGCTTTGACCTCGACGAATTGCTTCATCGAGTCCGTTTCGTAGAAATAGTACGCGTCGTCGCCCACGCGTTTGACGGCCACGAACGCCCCGTCGCCGCCGTTACTGAGTTGATCCCATTCCAATTCACCTTCACCCGGCTGAATGTCGACCGCATTGTCCTGGGCGCCGCCAATCACGATGTTTTGTACGGAATCATAGGCGACGGACACGAATTCGGCGGTAATCAAATTGCCATTGGCGGACTCCCACTGTGGCGCATCGAAGTGGGGGTCGAGCTCGTAATTCGACAGCCGGTAAATGCCACCATCCGTGCCTTCATAGAGATTGGCGCCACCGAAAACCAAAGTGCGTGAGTCGGCGTGTGGCTTGCCGTCGGCGACGTCGCTGGCTTCGTAACCAACGATCGATGTCCATTCGGTCTGTCCGGTGCCGTAATTGTAGCTCGAGCGGTAAACCGCCCCGTCAGGATCGTCGTCGTTGTCGTCATCGGTGCGCCGGTCGCCGGCCACGTAGACCGCGTTGGACCCGGGGGATGCGGCGATGGCAAAGTGCGTGTCCCCCTGCCCGCCGCCGTCGGGCGGCTCGGAGCTGTCCCCCGGAATGCCCATCGACCTCCAGGTGTTGTAAGGCCCCGTCGTTGCGAATCCGTTCAGCGCATTTTCGACCAACCCGAAAACGCCGAACATCTGGTCGTTGTTTCCGCTGAGCGCCGCATTGGGCTGGACCAGCAGGGCGTAAACCTGATCGCCGTCGGTCGAATCGTGGACCGCGAGCTTGATCTTGATGGTGGCGGAGAGATTGGAAACGCGCCCCGGTGCCACGGTTATGTTGTTCATCCCTCCGATCACTTGGGTCCATTGCAGCGGCAACTGGGGCCTCCCCGCCGCAAACGGGAAAGGGAGCGTCGACGGCTGCAACACGGCGCGATAGACTCCCTGACCGGGGACTGCGGCGTACAGCACCTCACCAAAACCAATGTCGCTCTTGGCAACGACCAGGTCAGTCGCGCTGGCGTTGGCTGGTAGTTTGTTCGCGGCGCCGGTCGATTCTGACGTCCAGCTCAGCCCGCCGTCCTGGCTGATAAAAACGCCGCTACTGGTAGCGGCCAGCACCACGCCGGTATTAAGGTTACGAGTCCCGTCGGTCGTCATGTCGGTGGGGACGATCGTGATCACGTTCGTCCCGGCCAGACCGCCAACCGCAGGATCGGGAGCGGGACCTCCGCCAGGCACAACCAGCTTGCTGATGGGTGGAGGCGGCGCCGCCAGCGGGTTGACCGCTAAATTTAAGTTGAGCACTCCTCCGGTGCCATAGTTCGCGTAGAGCACTTCCGAGCCGGCTGCTCCGCCAGGCGCGGTTAAATAGACGTTGGTGCCCGTCACGCCGGGAGGCAGCGCTGGCACGGTCATGGTTGGTATGTTTCCCGCGGCCACCACGAAGGCAGCGGACTCGACGCTGGGCGTCGATTCGCCAGCCGCGTTGGTATAGGTGAACCGGGCCAAATAGCTGCCGACCAGCAAAGCTCCGCCAACCGAAGCCGGATTGGCGTTGACGGTGGGGGCCAGCGCCGCTCGCTGTGTGCCAAGCGACTGCCAGGAATCGCCTCCGTCGGTCGTGCGGAGGATTCCCGACAATGCGCCGCCGAACCCAGAGTACGGACTGCCTCCCGTAAAACGAAAACTGCTGGTGTCAGCAATGCCGGCATAAAGGACGTTGCCATCGAGTCGCGAGAACGCCAAAGAACCGATCGACAAGCTTGGGTACTGGTCCGTTACCGACACCCACTGCACGTGCTGCGGATCCAAAAAAGTCGAATTGTCGATGTCATGAAGATTATCGGTCCGAAAGATGCCGCCATTCGTCGTGCCGACGAAAGCCCGATTGCCGGCGACCGCGATCGCCTGAACCGCCCCGGCGACTTCATCGTGATGGACATCTGAGCCGCCCCCCGTAATTGGTCCCGGCCCCTGCTGCGTGTAGTCGGGTATGCCCTGCAGGCTGATCGCCAGCAGGGTCCGCTGCTCCAGGGCCTCTAGCCGCGGGCCGTGTCGGAAATGACGGGCGTACTTCTTACGGGTGGCTCGCACGGTCGGCTCTCCAGGTCGGGGCCAGCGCGATGGTTTGTGGCGCTGGCCGAGTGATACAAGCGGCTGGGGCGCCGCGGGACTCCTCTTGGGTGATCACCGCGATCGTCCCTGCCCTATTCAATGCCCGGTTCGCGGGAAAAATGCGCCACGCCGTGGAAAGATTCTCCGAATCGGGGATGGAGAAGTGAGTCCGCCTTCGGCGGAGCTTCGGCAATGGGTGGTGAAGCGCCAGGAGGCTGGAGCAGGCGAGCGGGGCTGCGTCAGCCCCCTGGTACCTCATCACTCAGGGCCGGCCGTGATCCGCCGAACCTGATTGCTGCCTGAAAAGTTCTTCTGCCTCTGCCTGGAACATGCTCAGCTCTTCGAGATGTCCCGCCCAGACGCCGGTTTGCGTCGATGTCCAACGGCGGGCCCAAACGTAGTAGTCCCGCGCCCGCGCGGTCTCGCCGAGTTGGTGGTAGCTCATCGCCAGAAAGTACAGGTCGAAAGCGAGGGCCAGGTCATCTTGACGATCGAGGTTGGGCCGAAGGACCTCCACCGCCTCGCGATACCGGCCGGCACGGTAATAGGCCACACCCAGCGTGTTGCGAAAAAGGGGATTTCCCGCGTCCAGCCGCGCAGCTTTCTCGGCCAGGGATAAACCGGTCTTCACGTCGCGCAGGGTCTCGGGCGCGGTCACGTAAACCCAGCCCAGGTCGTTGCAAGCCTTGGCGTCGTCCGGGTTCGCTTCGAAGACAAGGCGGCAGCGCTCGATGGCCTGTCGCGCCTTCTGCTCGCGCGTCGGCTTGGCCAGATCGCCGGGGATGACTTCAACGTTTGCCAACTCGGTGGCCTTCACTTTGGAATCCGTCGGGGGGAATTCGGGCCAGATCCAGTCCAGGCCGATTTCCTTCAGCCGCCGCCGGACCAACCGAAGATCCCAGATGTGGATCGCCTTGGCGTAAGGGGCTGCTACCACCAGTTGAGTGCCATCGGGCGTGAAGCCCATCCACCCTGACCGATCGCCGTGAGGGTCGTCGAGCTTGGCGACCGTCCGGCCGGTCGCGACGTCCTTCAGGTGAATGACGGCGGGCGCCATCTCCAGGGCCATCAGACTGCCGTCTGGGGAAAAGGCCACGCGGCCGGGATAGAGAGCGACATCCTTGTCCAGCCGGCGGATCGGCCGCAAGGTTTCCACGTCCCAAAAAGTGAACGCGTCGCCCCGGCAGATGATCAGAGCGCGGCTGTCAGGGGTGAAGAAGACTGCCGTTTCCGTTCCCAGAACCCATTCGTGGATCATGATTCCGGTTCTTGCATTCCAGAGCCGGACGCGGTCGGAATGCCAGCCGCAGCTCGCGACCCACCGGCCGTCCCGACTGAGGGCGACCTCGGAGGCCTTTGGGTGCGCAAAGAGTTTGCCCTGAACGGATTCGGTGGTGAGGTCCAAGAGCAGTCCGGCGCCTTCCGTCTCGCTGACAATCGCCAGCGTTCGACCGTCGGGACTGCGCGAGGCCCGATGCGGGACGACGCTGAGCGAGATCTTCCGTGCCGGCCCCAGGCGCAGCTCGTGGGCGTCCCCCTGGCTTTCCTGAATACTCCAGCGGTGTAGGCCGGCGTCGCCACAGGTGAATAATTCGCGGCCGTCGGACTGAAAGAGGACGCAGCCGCTTCCTGAAGGCAGCACGGCAAGTTCGCGACCGCTGGAGAGTTCCCAAAGTCGGTCGCCCGCGCGGCCCATGCCGAGCGCCAGCAAGCGGCCGTCGGGACTGATGTCGCCGTCGTGGTAAGGCCCTTCGCCGGCGCCCAAGCTGCTGACGATGGTTCGGTATTCGCGGCTTGGCGTGACCTCCAGCAACTGTATCTGCTCGTTGCCTTGCCACAAGTAACCCAACCACTGGCCGGTGCTGTCGAATTGAGGTGTTGCGGCGAGCGGCAATTGCATAAGTTGCAGTCCCGTGGCAGGGTCCCAGAGGCGCAAAACGCCATCCCACGAGGCCGACGCCAGGAGACTGCCGTCCGGATAGAAACCCAGGATGGTGACACGTTCCACGTGACCTTCAAGGGTCACCAGCTTGCGCTTCGCCGCCACCTCCCAGATTTGAATGCGCGGGTCGGACCCCGCCACGGCCATGCGGGCCCCGTCGGGGTGCCAGGCGACGACCTGATCGTTCATCGAACCCACGGGCAGGTCGGCGACATGGCTGCCCTGGGCTGAGTCATAAATGGAAGCGACTTTGCTGTTGGAGTAGCCCACGGCGAGGCGGCGGTTATCTGGGTGAAAGGCCAGCGTGTGAGACTTGGCGGGTAAGCGCCATCGGTTGGTTTCCCGCCCGCTCGCAAGGTCGATGGTGAGGCAACAATCGTCCTTGGCAACCGCCAACTGCCGGCTGTCTGGACTGAACGCCACGCACAGACATAGACACGGACGTGGCCCTTCGCGGAGCAACGGCTTCCCGTCGGCGACGCGCCAGATTTGCAGGGCGTAGTGTTCGTCGAGCAGAGCCAGAACCTGCCCATTCTTACTTAACGAAAAAGCCCTTAAGCTCTTCGTTCTCGTTTCGATGCTCCGCATCTCCACGTTGTCTGGGATGCTACGGATGCTGATGATGCCCTGATCGTCGATCCTGGCATAGGTTTGGTAACGACCGTCGAAGGCCACTCCCTTGGTGTCGGTGGGAATGCCATGCAGGCTTGGCCCGCGGCGGATGTCGGGAAGGGCCAGCGCGGCAATGGCTTCGTCGCGCAGCCGTTCGTCGGGGTGGATGCGGGCGGCTTTTTCCAGGGCGGCCAGGCTATCCAGCCGCTGGCCCATCTGCCGGCTGAAGCGGCCCGTGCGGGCCTGGTTCAACAGCGACAAGAATAGCTGGTCCGTGGCAGCCTGCTCACTTTGCCGGGCCGCCGACAGCGCGGTCTCCTTGCCCGTGAGGGCGTGATCCTTTTGTGCCGCTTCATTTACGGCATCGGCTTCCGCGTCCGTCGCCCGGATCATGCCCAATGTCGTGCCGATAATTCCCACCACCAGCGCGAGCACCAGCACGGAGGCCGCCAGCACCGGGTTTTTATTCCGCCGCGCGAATTTGCGGAAGCGATACCACCGCGAGGGCGGGCACGCCAGGACCGGCTCGTCGCGCTGGTAGCGCCGTACGTCGGCGGCCAGTGCGCTGGCCGTATCGTAGCGCCGGGTGCGGTCTTTCTCCAAAGCTTTGAGCACGATCCAGTCCAGCTCGCCTCGAACCAGTTGGCTAAGTCGATGGGGGTCGCTCTTCCGCCGGGCCGAAACCAGGGTCGCTGCCTGCCCCAGCGTGGTGATACGCGTGCTCGGCCGCGGCGGCTCCTCTTCGCGAATCAGCCGACGAACCTCGTCGTAGCTCGCCTGGCGCATCCGCTCCTGTTCGAGCGGTGTCGTGCCGGTCAGCAGTTCGTACAGTAGCACTCCGAGCGCGTAAATGTCGGTCCGAGTGTCGACATCCAGCCCACTTTGCTCCGCCTGCTCCGGGCTCATGTAACGAGGCGTGCCGATCATCTGGTTGAAGTTGGTAAACAACGTCTTTTCGGTGAGCTGTTCGCCCAGCGCCTTGGCGATACCGAAATCGATCACCTTGACGACCGGCGTGCCGTCGTAGAGCGTGACCAGGATGTTCGAGGGCTTGAGATCGCGGTGGATGATCCCTTTCTGGTGGGCGTGCTGTATGCCTTGACAGACAGAGAGAAAAAGCTCCAATCGCTCACGAGCACTTAGCTCGTTCTGGTCGCAGAATTCGGTGATCGGGACGCCGCGGACCAGTTCCATGACGAAGTAGGGCCGGCCGGAGGCAGTTTCTCCGGCGTCCAGGACGCGGGCGATGTTTAGGTGTTCCATCAAGGCCAGGGCTTGGCGCTCGGCCTCGAAGCGCGCCACCACCTGCCGGGAATCCATTCCCAGCTTGAGGATCTTCAAGGCCACGCGGCGCCGCATCGGGCGAACCTGCTCGGCCATGAAGACGATGCCGAAGCCCCCTTCGCCGATCTGCTCCAGCAGCTTGTAGGGACCGATCAGGGTGCCGGGGCCCTCATGGACTGGCGCCGCGGGCCCCCCCCGCAGGAAATTGCCCGATGCCTCGTGGGCTCGCAGCAACCCTTCGACACGCGCGCGCAACTCGGCGTCGTCGCTGCAAGCCTCGTCGAGGTACGCCGCCCGCTGGTTGGCCGCGAGGCGTTCGAGCGCCTCGCAGAAGACCGTCATGACTTCAGGGCCGTTGCCGCTCATGGTGTAACACCGCGCAGGTTGCTGTCGTATTCAATGCCCGATTCGCGGGAAGAACGCGCCACGGCACGGGAAGTTTTTCCGAACGGGGATGCTTGTCCGTGGTCATTTTGGTCATTCGCTCGGTCCCACGCTCTTCGTGGGAACGTCTCTCCGGCCGCTCCGCGGCCTCGTCAATTGGCAGTTGCCGGCGGTCAGGAATCAGGCCCCCCATCTCCTTCGCTAAGCGCCTCATACAGCCATGCCCGCGCAAATGCCCAGTAGCGGTCGGCGGTCCGTCTTGCCAGCCCCAGGGAAGCGGCTGCTTCCTCAAGGGTCAGGCCGGCGAAGAAGCGGAGCTTGACCAGCTCGGCACAATGCCTGTTCTCCACCGCCAACCGTTCCAGGGCATCGTCGATCGCGAGCAGATCGTCGTCGGAGGCGTCGACCACGGCGGCCAGGCTGTCTAAATCGACCCGCTTCCAGCCCCCGCCGCGCTTGAGGCAATTCTTGTCGCGGGCCCGGTTGATGAGGATGCGGCGCATGGCCTCGGCGGCGGCGTGGAAGAAGTGCCCGCGGCAGTCCCAACGCAGCACTCTGTCGGTGTCCACCAGCCGCAGATAGGCTTCGTGGACTAGCGACGTGGCGTCCAGAGTCTGCCCGGGTTTTTCCTGGGCCAGCTTGTGTGCCGCGAGCTTGCGAAGCTCGTCGTAGACCAGGGGCAAAAGCTGCGCGCTGGCCTGCGGGTCGCCCCGCTCAATTGCTGACAAGATGAGGGTGACATCGCTCATGAGCGGTAGGGGCGCATCGGTAGCACGGGGGCACGCAAACCATTGTAGCCTCTTTCAGTATGGTCGTCGCCCGGCCGACATTTCCCGCGTTCACTGACCGAAAGCGACACAGCCGTTTGCGGTAGCATGATCGCAGGTGTCGCATCCGAACGACAGAGCTCAACAGCGGCGGCAACGTCCGGGCACAGGGTCGATTGCCATGGCACATCCCGATATAGAAGTTCTCTCCGTTTCGCGGTTCAATTATTTCTCAATCAGCGCCAGCAACACTTTGTAATCCGTCTTCCCCGTGCCCAGCACCGGAATCTTCTCGACCTGCCGCACTTCGTCGAGCCGCATCACGCCGCGGAACCCGTCTTCCATCAGTTTGGCGTTGGCGTCATGCACGTTCAGCGCCTCGGTCGAAAACAAGACGATCCGCCGGCCGCCGACGGTCTCCCGCCCCTCGACGGCGACGCGCGGGTTGGTCGGCGGCCGCACGGTGCGAGTTTGAACAGAAGCGAACGAAGCCAACGAAGAAGCCAAAGAACATTGATCGGCCCCTGCTATATGTGTTCTCCTTCGTTTCCTTCGTTTCCTTTGTTTGCTTCTGTTCGTTTGCTTCTGTAAAGAAAACTGGCGGGCTACTACTCATCGCGGAATCATCGATCGTCGCCAGGTCGCCGGTCACGTACCATCGTTTGCCGTCGATCTCCTTGAGCTGCGACGGCCCGTCGTAGCCGATGTAGCCGGGAAAAACCATCGGCCCCGGCACGTTCAACGGCAGGCCCGGTCGCGCCAAACAGGCTCGGCACTGGTACAATATCACTAGGCCCTGTCTCATTTGTCTGGAGGAACGTCGGTGGGCGTCCTTGACGACGATACGATTCGACGCACGTTCCTCCAGGTGTGGCGGGAATCCGAACCAGAAACCAAGGAGGCCCACGAGCAAGGTGGTTTTGTCCTGCGAAATCCCAATGGATCATTGGGCGTCGAGCGATGGCCTCGGGGAGGGCAAAACCGGATTTTGGTCCCTCCGCACCCAGGCGGCAAGCGGGACGATTTGTTAATCGTGGCTACCTTCCATACGCACCCAAATGCTGGACCGGAGTTCCAACAGGAGCCGAGTCTGACGGACATTCGTGCCGTTCGAGACGATCCCGACCTGGAGCACCCGGAATACGAAGGCGAGTACGTCATTGCGAGCGAGTGGATTTACCGCATCCAAAAGAACGGCCGAGTGGAAATCGTCGTCGAGCTCAAG
The DNA here is from genome assembly GCA_035534975.1 of Pirellulales bacterium. Taxonomy (GTDB): domain Bacteria; phylum Planctomycetota; class Planctomycetia; order Pirellulales; family JAICIG01; genus DATKSN01. The sequence goes on along the minus strand of DATLQY010000887.1, from coordinate 4,163 downwards.
GAACTGTAGACGATTAACTAACTGACTCAAGTAACTGACCCCATTTGCGGAGTATCGCATGTCCATCGTCAGTCTCGAAGAAATGCAGCAAGACCATCTGGTCATGTCGGTCGCCCGAGCTCTCGCCGTGGCCAACGAAGCGGCCCTCGCGCAGGGCACCTTGCCGGGAGAGTCGCTGGTGACCATCACCGAAGAAGCCTCATCCGCGGGCCGTAGTTGGCGCATCCATTATGGACCGCGAGATTACATCGGTCGCCGTGGAGGCGATCTGATCGTGGTCGTCGATGAGAGCAGCGCGGCGGTGCAGCGGGTCATCCGGGGGCAGTAGCGGCGATGATCACGTCATGAGCGACCTTTTCTGCTCATGTTCATCCACCCGCCTGCCAGCTCAGTTGAACCAGAAGCCGAAGCCCACGAAATTGAAAGGGCCGCCGAACGCGTTGTTGAGTCGCGTCCCCATACGCGGGTCGGCGAGCTTCGTCAGTGTTCCCTTCTCCAAGTACGGCGTCGCCGCCGTCCCCTGTACCCACTCGATCGGGTCGAACGTCCGCATCTCAGTGAAAACGCGGCGCAGGTTCACGCCGCGCTCGCCCGCCTTACCGCGCCAGAACGGGACCAGCTTTTTACCCTGCAACACCTGCTCCGCCTCGTCGAGCGTCTCCAGCCAGGCGTCAATCATCTCCTGGGTCACCTTGACGCCGACCACACTCGCCTGCTTGGGGATCGGAATCCATTCATGGTCGTCGTCCGTCTCCGCCAGGACGAACTTCCATAATTCTTTCGCCTGGACGACTCCCGCCTCGAGGTGCGCCAGCGCCGCCTTGGTCCGGGCAGGCTCATTGATCGACAGTCGCATCATCTGGTGGAAGAAGGAGATCACATCCGAGAGCATAGCCCTGTTTGCCAGTGGGTTCTCGTCGAAGGCGGGACGAGTTTCCAGCAGGAAGGTATGTGGCGTCTCCACCCTCTCGAAAAGCAGGTGGGCGGTGCAATCGAAGGCCTCCTGCCCGTCCACTGCCAGGCACAGCTCGCCCAGCGCGGCCAGAAAGTGACAGTAGCCGCGGAGCCAGCTGACGTCGCCGCGGTCAAAGCCAATCACGAACCCCTCGGCCTGCTGGCTCGTCACGGGGAGGCGCTGGGGCCGCTCGAACAGGAAAGCGGCACTGATCGGCTTGCCCTGACCGAACGGATCGATCTTGATAAGCCCGACATGCAGCGGCAGCTTGACCACGGGATCTTTGACCTGCGCCAGCGTGGTCTCGGACTTGGCCAGATCCTCGACGAAGGTCTGGACCAACTGACGGGCGGCCGAGTAGGTCAGCGTCTCGGGCTTTGGGTTTTGCGGGAGAAACTCCTTGACCGGTGCTGGCGGACGAAGGAACGACTTCTCCGTACGCAGTCCGTACTTGTAGAGTCCGCCGCCCAGGTGCTCGAAAGTCTGCAAGAATTGCAGCACACCCAGGCCGAAGCGGGCCTGGTCGTCTTTGGGCGCCTCCTTGAGCCGGCCTTGCAGTGCCCTAGCTCCCTCAGCCAACTTGCCGTCGAGAAAGTACTTCTCTGCGTCGGCGGCGGCGGGACTGGCCGCCAGGGAGAAGCCCAGGGTCACACAAAACACGGGTGACAGATTCAGAATCCTACGCATCGTCGATGTCTCCTTGGTTGAAAAAAAGCCGCGCGGTCAACTATTCTCTTTCGTTGTGCTTCCAATCGACCTACTGTTTTGATGCATCGAGCTTCTTTCGCCACTCGGCGGCCTGGTCGAACTGTTTCAGTTGTTCGTGGCAAGCGATCAAGTTCCCGATGATGGATACGGCATCCTGGTGCATGAACCGAAGTTTCTCGATGCCCGCGGCCGCCTGTTGAAACAGCGGCAAGGCCAGGTCCAGCTTGCCGGCGTCCCGGTAGCACGAGGCCAGGTTGTTCATCGTGGTGAGGGTATCGGGGTGGTCGGGGCCCAGCTTCGCCTTCCGCAGATCGAGGGTCTCCACGAACAGCGGCAGGGCCAGCTCTGGTTTCCCGGCGGACAGGTAACCAAAGGCGAGATTGTTCATGCTGGTGAGGGTGTGGGGGTGCTCGGTGCCCAGCTTCGCCTTCAGCAGCGCGACGGTCTCCGCGAACAGCGGCAAAGCGAGATCCGGCTTCCCAACGGCCAGATAGCCCGAGGCGAGGTTGTTCATGCTGGTGAGGGTATCGGGGTGGTCGGGGCCCAGCTTCGCCTTCCGCAGCGCGAGGGTCTCCGCGAACAACGGCAGGGCCAGGTCCAGCTTTCCAACAGCTTGGTAGCCCGAGGCCAGGTTGTTCATGCCCTGAAGGGTGTCGGAGTGGTCGGGGCCCAGCGTGGCCTTCTGTCGCGTCAGCGTCTCCTCGAACAGGGGCAGGGCCAGTTCCGGCTTGCCGGTGGACCAGTAGGCGTGGGCGAGGTTGCCCATGCTTTGAAGGGTGAGGATGTGGTCGGGGCCGTTCGTCCCCTTACGTAGCTTGAGCGTCTCCTCGAATAGTGGAATAGCCTCTTCGAACTTGCCCAAGGCAACCAGCAGCACCGCTAAACTGTTCTGGCTGCGCAACGTGTCTTCATGATCGAGGCCGAGCGCTTGTTGGCGCAAGGCCACCGCCCGCCGCAGGTGCGGCTCGGCTTGCCGGAGCTCTCCAATCAGCCGGAACGTCGCGCCCAGATCGTGCCGCGCCACCGCTTCGGCGCGTGGTCGATCGTGGAATGTGGCACTGATTTTCTGTTGGGCCGCTTCCAACGCTTGCCGCACCGTGACATGGATGCCCAGGCCTCCGCGCTCCCCCTCCGGCCGGGCAATCGACAGGACATCGTTCACCAGGAAATCACTGTAGGCCTTGGTGTCGGCTTCCGATTCGCGGGCGGCCTGTTCAGACTTATGGGCGGCCTGCTCAGCCTTCTGGGCGACCTCCTTGGCCCGCCGCTCGGCCTCGGCGGCGGCTTCGGCCTTGGCTTGCTGGCCGAGGGCCTCCTGTTTGGCCTTGGCCTCGGCCTCGGCGGCCGCCTGCGCCTCCTGCTCGCGGCGTTCGGCAAGATGCTCTCCCCGTTCGGCAAGCCGCCGGCCCTGGTCGGCTTGGACCAGACCCCAGCCCAGCCCGACCAGGCCAACGACCAGCGCGATCAGCACCATCGCCACCGCCAACACCGGACCCTTGTGGCGGCGAATCAGCTTCTTGAACCGATAGCCCGCCGACGGCGGGCAGGCCTGCACCGGTTCATCGTTCAAGTAGCGCCGCACGTCGGCGGCGAAGCCGCTGGCCGACTCGTAGCGGCGGTTGCGGTCCTTTTCCAGGGTCTTCATCACGATCCAGTCCAACTCACCGCGCACCAGCTTCGTCAGCTTGGCCGGCTCCATCTGGCGTTGGGCGGAGATCGACGCCAACGCCTCGCCCGAGTCGCTCAGCCGCGTGCTCGGCTTGGGCGGCTCCTCTTCCTTGATCATGCGCAGTATCTCGCCAAACGCAGCCTCCCTGACCCGCTTGCGGCTCAGCGGCGTGCTGCCCGTCAGCAGCTCATACAACAGCACGCCCAGCGAGTAGATGTCGCTGCGCGTATCGACGCCAAGGGCGCTCATCTCCGCCTGTTCCGGGCTCATGTATTCCAGCGTGCCGACCATGGTGCCGTACTGCGTGAACAGGGTCCTCTCGGTCAGGGATTGCTCGGTCGCCTTGGCCACGCCGAAGTCGATCACCTTGGGGACCGGCTTGCCGTCGTAGAGCGTGACCATGACGTTCGACGGCTTGACGTCACGGTGAATGACGCCCTTCTGGTGGGCATGCTGTATCGCCTGGCAGACCGGCACGAACAGTTCCAGCCGCTGGCGCGGCGTCAAGTGGTTGTCGTCGCAGTAATTGGTGATGGGCACGCCGTGGACCAGCTCCATGACGAAGTAGGGCCGGCCCGTTTCCGTGGCCCCTGCCTCGAGGACGCGGGCGATATTGACATGGTCCATCATGGCCAGGGCCTGTCGCTCGGCCTCGAAGCGGGCAATGACCTGGCGCGAATCCATGCCCGGCTTGATGATCTTGAGGGCGACCATGCGGCGGACGGGCGTCTCCTGCTCGGCCATGTAGACGATGCCGAAGCCTCCCTCGCCGATCTGCTGCAAGAGCTTGTAGAGTCCGACGACCATTCCGGTCCGTTCACGGGCCGTCTG
>DATLQY010000886.1:0-2504 GCA_035534975.1 Pirellulales bacterium | reverse complement strand
ATCGTGGCGGCGATCATCACACCCCATGGTTGCGGATAACTCCAGAAGAACTGCAAAACCCAAGCCCAGCCCGCCGTCACCACGACCGGCCACAAACTCAAGCGCGACGGACGTAGCGGGTCGGCCTGGTGCCACCATCGAAGGACCATCAACAGGAACGCGAAGTAGGCCATGTGCCCCATCAGCGTCGGCACTCCGTGAGCCCTGTCGGTGAATCCGTTTCCGAACATCTGTTCGCCCAAAGCATGCTGACCGACCGGGTCGATCCATTCGTACGGCAGACCGACCAGCAGCCACTCTTTGCCGCCCCAGGCCACGACACCCAGCCCGAGGCCCAGCAGCATCAGCACGAAGCGCCGCACGTTCGGCTCGCCGCTCTTGCCCTCCCAAAATTTGGCGGTCGTCAGTACCAGCCACGAACCGATCGTGCTCACCAGCGCCAACCAGGCGAACTGTTCAGGACGCGGGGCCTGGCCGCGCAGGATGCCCATGACGACGCACATTACCGCTGCCACCGGCACGGCAAAGAGCAACGAACCGGTCAATTCCATGAAGCGCTCACGGCCGGTCTTCGCGGGCAAGTGCATCGCGGTTTGCGCGAGGCTACGCCGCCGTCTTTGGCGCATTGCGGTGGGAGGCGGTTGTGAAGCCTGTGGCCCGCTTCTGGGTGGCACTGCCGCGGGCGATACCTTGGGTGTCGGCACTGGCGTCCGATGGACCGGCACGCTTTGCGGCCGGCGGTTGGCCAGCACGATTGAACGCACGGCGTAATAGACGAGATAGGCGAAAAACAGGACCGGCACCGATAATACGATCAAGCCGTAGCTGGGTGACAAAACAGCGAGAGACACAAGAATAATTGCCGCCTTACCGCGGGAGGTGATGCGGCCCGACGTCCAAGCCTGGGAAAACTCCCGCCAGCGATCGCGGACCGCGCGCCAGATCGGCTCTTCATCGACTTCGACCGCCGGCACCACTTCGGCCATGACCAAGCGCGGTTCGCTAGCGGCGGGGGCGGCGCCAGCCGGCGTGCCCGACCCCTTGCCGACTCCCGGCAACGCCTGCGCGAAGCCGCTCGGACAGCCGCCGACGCCGGCGCTTACGCCCACGCGGGCCGCCTCGGGCAAGAGCGAGACCAGTTCGCCCACCGTCTTCAACCGGGCTTCAGGGTCCTTGGCCAGGCAGCGGGCAATCGCGCCGCGGTAGGGTTCCTCGACGTCGGCCAGGTTGGGCTCGGCGGTGAGATGTTTCATCAGCACCTCACCAACGCTTTCGCCTTCGAATGGTACACGCCCCGTGAGCATCTCGAACAAGATGATTCCCAAGGCATAAATGTCGATTTCCTTGCCGTAGCGGCCATTGCCGATTTCGGGTGCCATGTAATGCACCGTGCCCACGCTCTCGGTTTGTCCGCTGCGGCGGCTGGCGGAGATGAACTTCGATAGCCCGTAGTCGCCGATCTTGACCAGCCCTTCGTCGGAGAAAATGTTCCCCGGCTTCAGGTCGCGGTGGACGATGCCGTGGTCGTGCAGGTAAGCCACGCCGGCGGCGACGCCGCGGAACCACGCCAGGGCGTCCTCGCGCGACAGCCCTTGCGGGTGCCGCGCGATGGCATCTTCCAGGCATTCGCCGGCGACGTACTCCATGACCACCCAACTGTCTCCCAATTCGTCCTGCTTGACGTCGAACAGGCCGAGCAAATTGGGGTGTTTGACGTTCAAGCACTGTGTGACGCCGCGGAGCTCGATATCGAGGTTGCGGCGAATCAGCTTCAGCGCCACTTCCTTGCCGGCGTCGCTGGTGGCGTAGTAAACCTCGCCGAACCCGCCGCGGCCGATGCCGCGCTTGATGGTATAACCCTCCAACGGACGCGAACCGCTCGTGTACGTGAATTTCATCGGCCCATTACGGGGCTCCGGTTCGGCCTGGGCTTGAGTGGCGCGGAGGTTCATGGATTCATCATTGCCTTCGTCTATGCTAACGGCTGCAAGTTCCATATGTCCAGTTTCCCAGAGCTGAACTCGCTGGAGTTCAGGCCATTGTGCCGCCCCGTGCCGTGGAATTCTCGCGAATTCCGCCATTCCCTCCGAATTCCTGCGAATTCGGCTACCTGCGGATAGTTCGCCGCACGGAGGGAATTATTCTCGATGAATCGAAACCCTTATCGGCTCTCAGCTTAGGGACTACATCCATGTTGATCGTTTTTGTTCTGTTTTGGTCGCGGCGATGAGCCGCGTTACGCGACGTCCTCGACGCTCAACGAAAAATCGTGCCCCACAATTTGCGACGCCCCGGCCAATCGTCCCTTGTCTTTGACTTCCAGACCATCGATTTTGAACCTGCCCTTTCGCCGGCAGTGTAATTGGCCGCCTTGCCGGAATAGCACCAGTTCGTCCGACCAATCACGGCAGACGACATGGCTGTTGCCCCCCGGTCCCAACACGCACGCTTCCGCCATCAGCAGCACCGCGTCGGCTGCCGGCTGCGTGCGATGGTGGCTGACG